>CALMOP010000302.1 GCA_937871775.1 uncultured Gemmatimonadota bacterium
GACGGCGGGCTCCGTCGCGAAAGCGATCCTCGTCCCATCGGGGGACCAGGCGGGCATCAGACCACCGACGAGAACCTGGGCGCTTGAACCGTCCGCGTTCGCCGCCACGATTGCCGGACCATATGGGGCATAACCACAGCCCCACCGACTGCAGGATCGGCGCCACCTCGTCCGTTGGAAGGCGACTTTGGTCCCGTCGGGTGACCAGGTCGGCCAGTAGTCCCATGCTTCTAGATCCTGGGAGTCGCCGGTAACCTCGTTGGTGATCTGAACCGGTCCGGATCCATCGGCGTTGATGACCCAGATGTCACCATTTTGTAGGCCACCGCCTCCAAAGCTCGAGCCGATGCTCCGTGTGTACGCAATCTTGGTCCCGTCGGGAGACCACGCCGGGCGGAAGCAGTCGGCGGTGGGGTCGTTGGTCAGCTGCGTGACCCCGGACCCGTCGGCGTTCATCGCGAAGAGTTGCCGGTTACCGGCGCGGTTGCTCCAGAAGGCGATCCTCGCGCCATCCGGGGACCAGGCGGGTTGCCCGTTCTGGTACGGATCCGCTGTCAGGCGCGTTAGCCCCGAACCGCCCGCGTTCATCGAGTAGATCTGGAAGTCGCCCGCAAAGGCGATGCGACCGCTCAGCCGCGTCGCGCTCAGGGTCACGGTGGCCGTGGTCGAGTGCCGGGGATCGTTCACCGAGGTCGCCGTGATGCCGATCTCGGTGTCGCGCGCGATCGTTGCCGGAGCCGTGTATCTCGCGCTGCTCGAGAAGACGTTGGTGAGCTCGCCGCACACGTCCGCCCCACCTGTACATCCGGTGATCGCCCAGGTCACGTCCCAGGCCCCGTTCTCGACCGTGGCCGTGAAGCTCTGAGTGCCACCGGCGAGGAGGGGCACGCTCGGTGGGAAGAGGTACACGACGCCTGCGCCCAGCCCGGTAAACGCCACGGTGGCTGTGAACGACTTCGTGTTGTCTGCCACAGAGGTTGCTGTGACACCAAGGCTGCTGGGCGGCACGGTCGCGGGCGCGAGATAGGTGGTCGTCGTGCTCGTGACATTGGTCAAGCCGCCACACACCGCTGCGCCGCCGGTGCATCCGCTGATGCTCCAGGTGACACCCTGCGCAGCTGGATCGTTCGCAACCGTTCCCGTGAAATCCTGGAGGCCGCCGGCCAGGAGGCTGGCCGAAGCCGGGGCGACGGAAACCGAGATACTCACGGCTGGTGCCGTGCCATCCTCACAGCCTGAGGCCAGCGTCAGGAGGAGGAGTCCCAGCAGGCGCCGCGTGAACGTCATCCTCATGTGTCCTCCAACGTCGAAGTGCGAGCAACCGGTTGGGCGGTACGGAGGCCCCCTTGAGGGGGGTCGTCTGGCCGGTACCTTTCCCAGTATCGCGGACCCCCCTCACCGCGATCTGACGTGAGTCTCACGCGGCACCGGGGGGCTCGTTTCTCCAGGCGGCGCCGTGGTCGAACTCCGGCTCTTGGGAACCCTGCAATTCGCGGCCTCGGACGGACGGGATCTGGCACCCCTCGCCCGCCAATCGAAGCGTACGGCTCTCCTCGTCTATCTCGCCGCGGCGGTCCCCGAGGGCCTCCATCGCCGGGACACCCTGCTCGCCCTCTTCTGGCCCGAACTCAGCGCGAGCAATGCGCGCGGGGCCCTGAGTCAGGCCCTCTACGTCCTGCGTAGCACCCTGGGCGATCAGGCGATCCTGACTCGGGGTGATGACGAGGTCGGGCTCTCCCGGGAGGTGGTCTGGTGCGACGTGCACGCCTTCGAGGCGGCCCTCGACGCCGGTCAGCCCGGGGACGCGCTGGCGCTCTACCGGGGCGACCTGCTCAGCGGCTTCTCCCTGGGCGACGCGCCCGAGTTCGGGCGCTGGCTGGACCGCGAGCGGGAGCGGCTCAGGGAGCGTGCGGCGGAGGGGGCGTGGGGGTGGGCCGAGTCCCGCGCCGCGGCGGGAGACATGGCGCAGGCGGTGCACTGGGCGCGCTGGGCTGCCGCCCAGGCGCCCGCCGACGAGGCAGTGATCCGGCGGCTGATGAACTTTCTCCGGGGTCGGGGAGACCGGGCGGCGGCGCTGCGGGCGTACGAGACTTTTGCCTCGACGCTGACCCGGGAATTCGAGCTGGAACCCTCACCCGAAACGCGGGCCCTGGCCGAGGCGATCCGGGTGGAGCATCCGCCCGCGGCCGTGACGGAGCCGATTGGACCCCGGGCACCGAGCGCCGCCGGCGAAAGGCTGGAGCCGCCGCGCGCCCGGCGATCGGGGCTGATCGGCGCGCTGATCGGCGCCGCGCTGGTGACCATCCTGGGCCTCCGTGCGGTCATCCCGCACGGGGGCAGGGAGGTGCCCGCGCCGGCCATCCGGCGGATCGCCGTGCTGCCGCTCCAGAACCTCATGGGCGATTCGACCCAGGACTATTTCGTGGACGGGATGCACGAGGCGCTGATCGATGAGCTCGCCAAGCTCGAGGCGGTGAGCGTGATCTCCAGGACCTCGGTCCTGCGATTCCGGGGACCAGGGAGCCGGTCCTTACCCGACATCGCGCGGCAGCTCGAGGTGGATGCCGTGATCGAGGGATCGGTATTCCGGGCGGGGGACAGCGTGCGGGTCGCCATTCAGCTCATTGACAGCCGGACCGACCAGCACCTCTGGTCGGAGACCTATCTGCGGGACCTGCACGACGTGCTCAGGCTGTATGGCGAGCTGGCTACCGACGTTGCCGGGCAGATCCGGATCGCAGTGACATCGGCGGAGCAGGCCCGCCTGGCGAGCGCGCCCCAGGTGGAGCCGGAGGTGTATTCGCTCACGCTCAAGGGCGGGCACGCGTGCCTGTTGTGGACCGAGAGTGCCCTGCGGCGCGGCATTCAACTCCTGCGGGAAGCCGTGGACCGCGATCCGACCAACGCGCTCGCGTACGCGAAGCTCGCCGGCTGCTACAGTGACATGTCGTTCTTCGGGTTCATGCCCGACAGCGAAGCCACCCCACTCGTGACGGCGGCGAATGGACGGGCCCTCGAGCTCGATTCCACGGTGGGCGAGGCCTACGTGACGCGCGGGTGGTTCCGCTTCGTCACCGACCACGACACGGACGGCGCAGACCGGGATTTCCGGCGAGCGCTCGCGTTGTCCCCAGGGGATCTGAGGACCCACCAATGGTACGCCGATTACCTCACGTTGACTGGCCGTTTCAACGAGGCCATCAGCGAGAAGCGGCAGGCCATCGCGGTCGACCCCCTATCGGCTCAGTCGAACATCGGTCTGGCATCGACGTTTTTCTACGCCGGTCGCTACGATGAGGCCATCGCCCAGTTCAAGCAGACCCTGAACCTGGCCCCCGGCTCCTACTCGGCCCGCATGCAACTCGCCTGGAACTATTCGTTGAAGGACCTGCACGATGTCGCGGTCGCTCACTGCGACTCGGCATTCGCCCTTAGCTCCCCCGCTGAGAACAACTGGCTCGGTGACTGCGGATGGGTGTACGTGAGAGCCGGGTCTCGTGCGCGGGTGCTGGAGTTGCTGCGGCGGCTGCCGGAGTCATGTGGTGCGGGCGCCGCTGTCTACGTGGCCCTCGGAGATCCGGATCACGCGCTCCGGTGCCTCCGGAAGGAAAGGCGGGAGAATCCGCAGGGTCTGGCCTTCGAGAACTTCAATCCCATGCTCGATCCGTTGCGCTCGGACCCCCGGTCCCATGCGGTATTGCGGGAGCTTGGGATCAGGCCCTGACGGCGTCAGAAGTCCACCACCATTCCCACCCGCGCGCTCATGGGCGGCTGGTAGCGCTTCACGACGCCGTAGTCCGGGTTGACCAGGGTCCGGGCAGCATCGAAATAATGACGCTGGTCGTACAACAGCGCCTTCCGGGGACTCCCGACATTGAAGACATCCAGCAGCAGCCGGGGCCGAACCCGTCCATGCCGAGCGACCGGCAGAGCGCAGGCCCCGTGGAGGTCGAGCGACCAGATCGCGGGCGTGCGCCCGGCCGAACCACGCGGGCGCACGAACGTCAGATTGAACGGGTCGTACGCCGAAGCTCCGTACTCGCTCAAGGGGGTGCCCGACGCGACCGAAAGGAACGCGCCGAGGGTGGCTCTTGCCCCGAACCGGTAACTTGCCGCGACCTTGGCCACGTGGGTCCGATCATTGGGCAAGAGGCCGGATGCGTCGATCATCTGATCGGGGTAATTGTATGGGAGAAAAGAATTGGGCATCCCGTACATGTAGTCCCCCGAATACAGCCCGGTGTAGTTGCCGACGTTCCGTGAGAGGACGTATGAGCCGGACAGGTACAGTGGTCCCCCCGTGGCCCGCTCGAGCCAGACGGCAGCGGCCATGTAGTGCTGCCGGGCGCGCGGCATCGTGGCGAGTGGGCCCCGACCAGGATTGCCCATCCGGTTCACGGAGTCGCCGGGAGGGTGTCCGTCCTCGAGCACCCAACGCAACCATCGATCGGTAGCGGTCACACCGATCTTGAACGCCGAACCAAGGCGGCGTTCGTATCCCACGACGACCGCGTCGTAGGACTGCCCGACGAGGTTGTTGGTCGCGGGAATCAGGGTGGAGTCACGGCCCGATTGGACCCCGCTACTCGAATCGACCAGGGGGTTCTGGGGATAGGTGGCACCACTGTTGAACCCCACCGAGTTCCAGAAAATCAGCGACTGGGGGTAGAACTGCTCGTAGAATCGTCCGGCGCTCGCAAACAGGCGCTGTGAACCGAGCACGCCGGGCTGGTACACCACCCCCAGACGGGGTGCGAGTTCTGACGGAATGGTGCGGGGCGGACCGACCTGGCCGGTCAGGTACTGGGCCTCCCACCGCACGCCGGCGCTGATCCGGAGCCTCGGGCTCAGTTCCCAGGCATCCTGTGCATACACGGTTGGGACCCGGTTGTGCAGCCGGGAGTACCCATAGCTCTGCTCCCAGTCGTAGACGTTGCTTGCCGTGCGCGTCACCAGGCTGAACCAGCCGCTATCGGCATAGAAGTTGTCCTCGAACTCAATCCCGAATTTGGCCGCATGGCCTGGCGCCAGCAGCCTCACGGCCAGCCGGATCGCGTTGCGGGACTCCCTGCCGTTGTCAAAGATGCCGACGCCCCCCGACGATATGCTGGTCGTCTGATCGTCGATGCGGGTGACCGCCTCCAGGCTGGTGGCCCCTGATCGCAGGCCGGTATCCAGGTGGTGC
Source organism: uncultured Gemmatimonadota bacterium (assembly GCA_937871775.1). Classification (GTDB taxonomy): domain Bacteria; phylum Gemmatimonadota; class Gemmatimonadetes; order Gemmatimonadales; family GWC2-71-9; genus JADJOM01. Next base: position 5,186 of record CALMOP010000302.1, read on the forward strand.
GCCAGTCGGGACGCGGCAACGCTGAACTGCACCTGGGGGCTGACGTCGTGGCGGGCCTCGAGGCTCAGCGTCCATCCCCCTCCTCGCTCCCGACCCTGGGCCGGCACCGGATCGGTGGTCAACGGCAGCACACCGGTCAGGCGGTCATGGGTGTACGGGTCGCCCAATACCGTGAGCGCGACGTCGGTCGCAGGACCGGCTCGCCAGGTGAGCTTGCCGGCGACGAGGTGATGGGTTTGCGTGTCCTGCTGCCTGGGGATGGCAGCGATGGAAGCATCCTGATTCAATGACTTTTCGTCGTACGCGGCGAAATACCACAGGCGGTCCCGTCGCAGGCGCCCGCCCACACTGAGCCCCACGTCGTACTGAGCGAAGTGGACCGGCCTGGCGGTTCCCGGCCCGGCGCGCGCCGCGGTACTCAACTCCTCCGCGGTGAAGAACCCGAACACCTGACCATGGAAGTCGTTCCCGCCGGAGGAGGTGATCGCGTTGATGATGCCGCTAGTTGCCCGCCCGACCTCCGCCTCATATCCCCCGGTGGTGACCTGGATTTCCTGGACGAAATTGTACGGGAGCTCGATGCCGTTCCCCGTTCCGACCGTGACGTTGGTCCCATCGACATAAAAGGCATTATCCAGCCCCGTCGACCCGGCGATGTTGATGCCGTCGGCGTCATAGGCAGAACCGGTGGAAAACGGGCTGATATTTGCTTGTGGCAGCAAAGCGGCGAGCGATCGAAAGTCCCGATCCGATGGCAAGGACAGGAACTGCGAGGAATCCAGGGTAGTGCGGCTCGCAGCAGATACCGGATCGATCACCGGGTTGGCCCCGGACACGACGATCGCGGCGAGCTCGACCGCCTGGGCCTCGAGTCTGATCTCGCCCACGGAGGTCGTACCCCCCAGCCGCACGGTCACCTGCTCGATGACGAGGGGCCGGTACCCGATACCGGTCAGGCGGATCGTGTAGGGCCCCGGCGGCAGGCCAAGCAGGCGGAAACCGCCGCGAAGGTCGGAGACCGTGGCCCGGTCGCCCTGGAGGCCGGGGCCCGCGACGGTGACTCGAACCGCAGCCACGGGCTGGCCGCCAAGGCCGAGTACGCGGCCCTGGACGTCGCCCGTGACCTGCTGCGCGGCGGCCAGGGTGGGCGCGAGGAAGGCCAGAACTGCGAGGGCCACGCGCATGGGTGGGTCCTTCGGCCCGCGACGGCAGGCCCCGGGGTGCTGGCGAGAATGTACAGGCGAGGAGGCGAGGAGGCGAGGAAGCGAGGAGGCGAGGAGTTCTGGCCTTCTCGCCTCCCCGCCTCCCCGCCTCCCCGCCTGCCGGCCCTGCCGGGGGAGCGTCGATTCCGACATCAGTTTCCGCTCTGGCTCCGCGTCGACATCCAGATGTCGAAGTTGCCCCCAAGACTGCTCGGCCGATCCGAAGTGAAGAGCAGGGTGTCCTGGCATCCTGCGAAAGGAAGGCCTGGAGTTCGTTCTTCCTGGTGTTGACCGGCGTCCCGAGAGGCACGGGAGGGGTCCACGAGTCCTGGACGCCGGACCTGGTAGATGTGTAGAGCTCGTCGCCGCCCAAGCCACCGGCCCGGTCCGACTGGAAGAAGATCTCCAGCCCGTCGGCGCGGAGCGCCGGTTGCGCGTCGTGGGCGTCCGGCTGACTGAGGTCGGCCGCGATCACCGGGGGTCCCCGGGTGGGTTCCGCGTCGCGTCATGGGGACGGAATAGATGTCGCGTGGGCCGCCCTCCACCAGACTGGCACTCGGGAGAGTCCTTCGCCAGTGGTGGAGGGCGTGCCGACTCCGCCCAGGTGATGGCTGCCGATTGTGCCGCTGCAGTGGTTCCTTC
>CALMOP010000303.1 GCA_937871775.1 uncultured Gemmatimonadota bacterium
GGCGCCGATGACCCATCGGCCAGCCCGGGGACGCCGGTGCGGGTGGCCGGTGCGGCCGGCTACCTCCAGGTCCAGACCGGTTTCGAGGAGAGCTGCGGCCTGCTCGGGGACAGCACCGTGGCCTGCTGGGCGGCCGGGCGAGTCCCCGAGCCGGCGGCGGACGGCCTGCGGTTCGCGAATCTCGCGGTCGGCGGCGAAGTGAAATGCGGGCTTACCGTCGCCGGCGAGGCGTACTGCTGGACCCGCAGCCGGCCGGTCCCGACCCGCATCGGGGGCAGGCTCCGCTTTTCAGAGGTGCAGTCCGGCCTGCTGCAGACCTGCGGGCTGGGAACCGACAGCACCGCCTACTGCTGGGGTCCCGAACTGGATCCCGCGGCGGTGTCCACCACGCTCCGGTTCCGGGATCTCGACATCGGGTATCGTCACGCCTGCGGCCTGTCGCTGGCCCTGTCGGCCTTCTGTTGGGGCGACAACTCCTTCGGGCAGCTGGGAGACGGAACCGGCATGGCGCGGGAGGCGCCGACCCCGGTGGCCGGCGGCCATCGGTTCGTGTCGCTCACTACCGGAGGATATCACAGCTGCGGGGTCACCGAGGAACACGCGGCCTGGTGCTGGGGGCAGAACAGCGACGGCCAGCTGGGGGCCGGGATCAGTCGGCTGGTGCCGGTGCCGACGGTGGTGTATTGAGGCGCCAGTTCGGCCATCAGCCATCGGCCATCAACCATCAGCTAACGGCCGACGGCTAGTCCCTCAGGATCTCCCGCGCCGCGTTGTAGCCGCAGGCCCCCATCACCCCGCCGCCCGGATGGGTCGCGGCCCCGCACAGATACAGCCCCCGGATCGGGGTGCGATAGTCGGCGTAGCCGGGGACCGGACGCATGAAGGACAGGCTCGAGAGCGACATCGTCCCCTGCATGATGTTCCCTCCCGTCAGCCCGTACCGCTCCTCCAGGTCCCGGGGCGCCAGCACCTGGTAATTGATCACGCTGCTCCGGAAATTGGGCGCGTACTCCGTCATGATATCAATGCAGCGTTCGGCATAGCGTTTCTTGTTCTCCTCCAGCGTCCCCGCGTCCGGCGCCAGCCTGTAGGGGAAGTACTGGGTGAACATCGACATCACGTGCTGCCCCGGAGGGGCTACGGTGTTATCGAGGGAGCTGGGGATAGTGGCCTCGATGATCGGGTTGTCCGAGATGTAGCCATACTTGGCCCGGTCAAAGGCCTTCTCGATATACTCGCGGGTCGGACAGAGATGGATGGTACCCCGGTGCTGTGGGCCGGGTGTGTTGCCCCGGAGACAGCTGAAGTCGGGGACTTCGGACAGCGCCAGATTCACCTTGCAGCTGCCGCTGGCGTAGTCGAGGTGCTGTACCGACTGCACGAACTCGGCCGGCAGCTCCTTCGAGTCCATCAGGCGCAGGAAGGTGACGTTGGCGTCCAGGCACGAGATCACCTTGGCGGCCCGGATCTCGGTGCCGTCAGCCAGAGCTACCCCGACCGCCTGCCCGTCCCGCACCAGAATGCGGGCGACCGCCGCATTGACCCGGATCTCCGCCCCCTGCTCGCGCGCCGCGCTGGCGATGGCGTTGGAGAGCCCGCCCATCCCGCCCCGGACGTAGCCCCACACGCCGCGCACTCCGTTACACTCGCCCATCACGTGGTGGAACAGAACGTACGCTGTCCCCGGCATCGAAGGGGTGGCGAACGCACCGATGATGGCGTCGGTGGCGATGGTGGCCTTCACCTCCTCCGACTCGAACCAGCGGTCCAGGATCGGGTTGGCGGCGCCGGTCAGGATCTCGATCGCCTTCTGCCCGTCGGTGCCCAGCTTCTTGAACGCGAGCCCGAGTTTGAGCAGGGCCAGCAGATTCCCCGGCGCCATCGACCAGGGGTTGGGCGGCGTCTGCACCAGGGTGGGCTCGAGGAAGCCCGCGATCCGCTCCAGCATGGCCTCGTACGCCGGTAGCGCCGCGGCGTCGCGGGGCGAGAACTTCGCGACTTCCCGGTGGGTCATCTCCTTGTCCGGACCCATCAGCAGGTAGCGGCCGTCGGGGAACGGGGTGAAGCTGGACGGGCTTCTGGGCAGCATCTCGAAGCCGTGGCGCTTCAACTCGAGGTCCCGGATGATCTCGGGGCGGAACAGGCTGTTGACGTAACTGGCGGTCGAGACCTTGAAGCCGGGCCACAGCTCCTCGGTGACGGCGCAGCCACCCACCAGCTCCCGCCGCTCCAGCACCAGCACTCGGCGGCGCGCACGGGCCAGGTAAGCGGCCGTGACCAGGCCGTTGTGGCCGGCGCCGATGATGATCGCGTCGTAGGTCGGTGACATGGGTCTGCTCGGGGTGAGAGTATGTGGCGTGTGGCGTGTGGCGTGTGGCGTTGGCCGTTGGCCATACTCCGTCAGCCAAGGTAACTTCGCTGTCGCCTGTCGCCTGTCTCGGAGTTCAGCGGTCCTCCCGGAGCAGCCGGGCCCAGATCACGATGACCACCACCGAGACGGCGAAGACCACGGTGGCGGCGGCGTTGACTTCGGGCGTGATGCCCCGGCGGAGCAGGCCCCAGATCTGGAGCGGAATGGTGTTCTGCCGTCCGACAAGAAAGAAGGTGACCGCGATTTCGTCCAGGCTCAGGGTGAACACCAGCAGTGCGCTGCCGAGCACGGCCGGCCGGATCACCGGGAGCGTCACGTACCAGAAGGTCTGCCAGGCGGAGGCGTAGAGATCCAGGCTGGCTTCCTCGAGCACCCGATCGAAACGCCGGAGGCGGGCGTACACCTGGGTGACCACCACCGAGGTCAGAGCCGCACCGTGGCCCAGCACCACCGGCCAGCCTGGCACCAGCGGAAATCCGCTGGAGAGCGACAGCCCGACGAACGAGAAAAACGTGAGCAGCGCGACCCCGGTAATGACCCCCGGCAGAATCAGGGGGAGGAGGACCAGGCGCTCAAAGGCCGCCTTCCCGGGAAACTCGAACCGGTCGAGGACGAACGCGCCAGGCACGCCTACCGCGAGCGCCAGCCCGGTGGCGAGGAGGGCCAGCTTGAGGCTGGCGCCGGCGGCGTCGACCATGCCGCGGTCATGGACCAGCGTCCCGAACCAGCGCAGGGTGAATGGGTGGAAGGGCCAGGCCACGATGTTGGCATCGTGAAAGGCGTACAGAATGACCACCAGCAGCGGCAGGTAGATGAACGCGAACACCCCGGTCCCGGTCAGCCACAAGGCGTGCGACCACAGATCGGTCGGCGCGGCGCGGCGCCTGCCCTTGCTCTCCACCAGCGGCAGCGCGGTCATGCGTGCAGGGCCCCTCGTCCCATCCCGCCTGTGGTCGGGGCGTCCAGGCGCCGGCCCGCCGGCCCGCCGCCCCACCGGTCCTCGAGCTTGCGGGCCATGGTGAGCAGCGTGACGGTCATGGTCAGCATCACAACCGAGACGGCGGCCCCGAGGGGCCAGTTGAAGGCCACTCCGAAGAGACTCACGACCAGATTGGACACCATCAGGGCGCTGTCGTTTCCGCCCAGCAGGATCGGGGCGATGAAGTCACCCATGCTGAGCACGAAGGCGAAGGTGCACCCCGCCACCACGCCCGGCAGGGACAGCGGCAGCACCACATGGCGGAAGGTCTGCCACCGGCTGGCATAGAGGTCGGTGCTGGCTTCCTTGAGGGCAGGGGGGATCGCCTCCAGCACCGCGTAGATCGGCATCAGGGTAAATGGGGTGTAGATGTGGACCAGGGCCAGCATCACCGCCCACTTGCTGTAGAGCAGGACCGCGAGCGGCTCCCGGATGATCCCGACGGACATGAGAAAGCCGTTGAGGACTCCCTCCTGGCCCAGGATGATCTTCCAGGCATAGGCCCGTACCAGGTAGCTGACCCACAACGGAATGATCACCGCCATGTAGAGCAGGTTCTTGTGGCGGCGCACCTTGAACGCCAGCAGGTAGGCCAGCGGGTAGGCCAGGCACAGGGAGGCGAGCGTGACCCGCGCGGCAATGCCGGCCGAGAACAGGATGGTGTTGGGGTAGAGCGCGGTACCGAAAAGCCGGCCGTAGTTCTCCAGGGTCAGTTGGTGGGTGAGCTGACCATCGACCAGCCGAAAGAAGGAATGGGCGAACAGAAACAGGTACGGCAGCAGCAGCAGCACGGTCACCCAGCCGATCGGCAGGGCCGCGAACAGCAGCCGACCGTAGCGGCGGGGGCTCCTAGTCGCCGACACACAGCCCCCGCTCGGCCGGCCAGGTCAGATCGAGTACGGTGCCGGGGGCCGGGACACTGTCGGCCGCGGGCCAGTGCATGGTCAGGCCGCTCCCATCCTGGAGCCGGGCGAACACCCGAGTCACCTGTCCGGTGAATACGGTCTCGGTGACCGTAGCCCGGAGCCGCGGACCGGCGGTGTCCGGGCCTGCGACCTGGACAAACTCGGGGCGGACGGTGAGCCAGGCGGGGTCTCCATCCCGGACCGAGGCCGTTGCGGTGGCCTGGATCTCCTGTCCGCCAACGGTGAGCCGGGCCGAATCACCGTGCCGCCGGGCCGCGGTGCCACCAAGCATATTGGTCTCGCCGATGAAATCGGCGACGTAGCGCGAACTGGGCCGTTCGTACATCTCTCGAGGTCCGGACAGTTGCTCGATCCGACCGGCGCGCATGAGCGCGATCCGATCCGACATGGTCAGGGCTTCTTCCTGGTCGTGGGTAACGTAGAGGAAGGTCAGCCCCAGCTGGCGGTTCAGGTGCTTGAGTTCGAGCTGCATCTCCTTGCGGAGCTTGAGATCGAGGGCCCCGAGCGGTTCGTCCAGCAGCAGCACCTTGGGGCGATTGACCAGCGCCCGTGCCAGAGCGACCCGCTGCTGCTGGCCGCCCGACAACTGTCGCGGCAGGCGGCCGGTCAGTCCGCCGAGCTGCACCATGTCCAGCGCCTCTCCGACCCGCTGGTCCAGCTCCGGAGCCGGAGTGGAGCGCATCCGGAGCCCGTACCCGACGTTCTGGCGCACCGTGAGGTGCGGAAACAGGGCGTATTGCTGGAACACGGTATTCAGGTCCCGGCGATTGGGCGGCAGCCCGGTCAGCGGTCTGCCATCCATGAGTATCTCGCCGGAATCAGGATGCTCGAAGCCGGCGATCATGCGGAGGGTCGTGGTCTTGCCGCTGCCCGACGCGCCGAGCAGCGTGATGAACTCTCCCGGGGCCACCGTCAGCGACAGGTCGTTCACCGCCACGAAGTCGCCGAAGCGCTTGGTGACCGACTGGAGTTCGAGGATGGGGGCCATGGACGGTGGGGAGGGCGGGTGACCCGTCATCCCGAGGAGGGAATCTCCGAGGTCGCCTGCTTCGGCGTTGAATGACCCCGGAGACCCCTCGCTGCGCTCGGGATGACCGTGCGGCTACGCCGCACGGTCACTTCGCGGCCTTCACCTCATTCCAGATTTCGGTGTAGCGCTCCCGGCGGGGGCTCCACTGCCAGAAGTTGACCTTGGTGCCGTAGTCCGCGATGTCGCGCTGGGTGGCGACCTGGTCCGGGCTCATGTAGCGCTTGGCGGTGGGGTTGGCCACGATATAGTTGGTGACGTCGGCCATCAGCTTCTGGGTGAAGGGCTGGGCGGCATACTCCAGCCAGGCGTAGGCCGCGTCGAGGTTGCGCGCGCCCTTGGTGAGCACCCAGTGGTCCGCCCAGGCGGTGGTGCCCTCCTCCGGAATGATCTCGCCGGCGGGGAAGCCGGCGGCCCGCAGCTGGGCCGTCATGAGCGGCCAGCCTTCTCCGGCCACGATCTCGCCGCTCTGGAACAACTGGGTCATGTCGCCCGCCGTCGCCCAGTACTTCCGGATGTTGGGCTTGAGGGCGAGCGCCTTGGTCTTCACGGCACCCAGTTCCTCGTCGCTGAGGTTGTAGAGGTGAGCCCGGTCGGCGGCTTGATCGAAGCCGAGGGTCTGCGCCGCCATCCAGAGTGTCGCGATATCGTCCTGCATCGACAGCTTGCCGCGATATTTCGGATCCCAGAGGTCGGCCCACCGGGTCGGAGCCGGCTTGACCTTGGTGGTGTCATAGATCAGCGGGTTCGGACCGAAGGCCCAGGGCAACCCGTACACGGAGCCTTCCCGGCGGGCCATGCTGAGGTCCCGGAAGCTGGCCATGAGGTCGCCGTAGCTCGGGATCCGGGCCAGGTCCAGGGCCTGGGCCAGGCCGGCGTCAATGATCTGGGTGATCGCGTCCGAAGACGGCGAGACCAGGTCGATGGTCTCCGCCCCGCCGGCCCGCAGCTTGGCCACCAGGTCGTCGCTGGACCCCATGTAGGTCGCGTTGACCTTGACCCCGCAGGCCTGCTCGAATGGCTTGGTAAAGAGGGTATCGGTGTACCCCTCCCACACCATGAAGTTCAGCTCTCCGCCGAGGGGCTTGGGGCAGAGCTGCTTCAGATAGGTTGCCGCATCGGCCCCGGCGTCGCTGGTGGCCTGGATGCTGATCTTGGTGGCCGGGCCGTGAGCGGCGGCTCCGCCCTTGTCGCCGCCGCAGGCGGAGAGGGTGCCGAGCGCGGCCAGTACGGTGGCGCGGACAAACAATGAGGACTGCATGGGGACTGCACCTCGTCTGGTTGGGAGTGTGGGGAACGGCGGATAACCTACACCGCTGCTCCCGCTTGGCAATCCGTCGGGGCCTGGACGCCTCGCCGGACGCGGCCGTTTCCCACCCTCGACTTTTGCTGATTGCGCAGGTAAGCTCGGCGACCAGTCAGCATCCCCCGGAGCCGTCATGGCGCGTGTCATCGATCTCAAGACCCCTCTGCCCGGTCCCCGGAGCCAGGCCCTGGCCGCGCGTCGCGCCAAGGCGGTGCCCCGCGGGGTCCCGGCCACCACCCCCATCGCCATCGTCCAGGCCGACAACGCGGTGCTGACCGACGCGGATGGCAACCGGCTGATCGATTTTGGCGGCGGGATTGGAGTGGTGAACGCCGGCCATCGGCATCCCAAGATCGTGCAGGCGGTGCGCGACCAGCTGGACCGGTTCACCCACGTCTG
>CALMOP010000304.1 GCA_937871775.1 uncultured Gemmatimonadota bacterium
AAGGCCGGATGACGGTCCGCAACATGTCCATCGAGGCCGGGGCCCGGGCCGGCCTGATCGCGCCCGACGGCACCACCTTCGCCTATCTCATGGACCGACCCCGGGTACCCCGCGGCGCCGCCTGGAGCCGGGCGGTCGATCGCTGGTCCTTGCTGGTCACCGACCCCGAGGCTCGCTACGACCGCACCGTCGAGGTGGCGGTGGAGCAGTTGGCGCCTCAGGTCACCTGGGGCACCAGTCCCGGCATGGTGAGCGGCATCGACGGGCGGGTGCCGGATCCCGCGGTCTGCACCGACGAGCGGGAACGGGAATCCTGGAGCCGCGCCTTGGCTTACATGGGCCTCACGCCCGGAGTCGCGTTGGAGGGCCTCCCAATCGATCGGGTATTTCTCGGCAGCTGTACCAACGCCCGGATCAGTGATCTCCGGGAGGCCGCTCGGGTGGTACGGGGCCGGCAGGTGGCCCCCGGCGTGCGGGCCATGGTGGTGCCGGGCTCGATGCGGGTCAAATCGCAGGCGGAGCGGGAAGGCCTGGATCGGATCTTTCGCGAGGCGGGCTTCGAGTGGCGGAACGCCGGCTGCTCGATGTGCCTGGGCATGAACCCCGATGTGCTGGCGAGCGGGGAGCGCTGTGCCTCGACCTCCAACCGGAACTTCGAGGGACGCCAGGGCAGGGGAGGGCGAACCCACCTGGTGAGTCCGGCCATGGCGGCGGCGGCGGCGATCACCGGACACCTGACCGACGTGCGGCAATGGGAGTTCGCCGATGAACCGGCCCTGGTCTGAGCCGCGCCCCGGGCCTGGTTCAGGGCCGGAGGGGACCCGCGGCCCGCGGCGGAGGACCGGGTGACTCCCTTCACGGTCCACACCGGGGTCGTGGCGGTCCTGAATCGCGGCAATGTCGACACCGACCAGATCATTCCCAAGCAGTTCCTGAAGCGGGTGGAACGCACCGGCTACGGTCCGGCGCTGTTCCACGACTGGCGCTATCTCCCCGACGGCACCGACAACCCGGGATTCGAGCTGAATCTGCCCGGGGCCCGCGGCGCCACGATCCTGCTGGCCGGCCCGAACTTCGGGTGTGGGTCGTCCCGGGAACACGCTCCCTGGGCGCTGGGCGAGTATGGTTTCCGCGCCATCGTGGCCGAGTCGTTCGCCGACATCTTCTACGCCAATTGCTGCCAGAACGGATTGCTGCCGGTCCAGCTGGACCGGGAGGCGATGGGCGACCTGTTCCGCCGTGCCGAGGCGGCCGAGCCGGCCTACCGGCTGACGGTGGACCTGCAGCAATGCCAGGTGCGTGATGCGTCCGGACTCGCCGTGGGGTTCACCATGGACGGCTACCTGCGAGAGACACTGCTGGAGGGGATCGACGAAATCGGGCGGACCCTGAAGCTGGAGGCGGAAATCCAGTCCTACGAACGGCATCGCGCGTCGCTGCAGGCCCTGCTCGAGTCATGAGCCGCCACCGGATCGCGGTGCTGCCCGGGGACGGCATCGGCCCCGAGGTAGTCGCCGGAGGCCTGCGGGTCCTCGCGGCAGTGGCGCGGCGATTCGGGCTCGAGATTGAGCTGGTGGAGTATCCCATGGGGGCGGCGGGGGTGGCCGCCGCCGGGGAGCCGTTTCCACCCGCGACCCGGGACGCGGTCCAGCGTGCCGATGCGGTGCTGCTGGGCGCCGTGGGCGATCCCTCCCTGGATCAGGCTCCGCGGCATCTCAGGCCTGAGACCGGACTGCTGGCGCTCAGAGCCCTGCTCGGGGTCTACGCCAACCTCCGTCCGGTGGCCATCCATCCCGCCCTGCTCGATCACTCACCCCTGAAGCCGGAACGACTGCGTGGTACCAACCTGCTGATCGTGCGGGAGCTGACGGGCGGGCTGTACTACGGGGAGCCACGCGGCAATGACGGGGCCGTGGCGATCAATACCCTTCGGTACACCCGTGCGGAGATCGAGCGGGTGTCGCGGCTGGCATTCAAGGCGGCCCAGGGCCGCCGACGCAGACTTCTCTCAGTCGACAAGGCCAATGTGCTGGAGACCTCCCAGCTGTGGCGCCAGGTGGTGACCGGCCTGGCCACCGAGTACCCCGACGTGACGCTGGAACATCTCTACGTCGACTACGCGGCCATGCGGCTGGTCAGCGACCCGTCGACCATCGATGTGCTGCTGACCGAGAACATGTTCGGCGATATCCTGAGCGACGAGGCGGCGGTCCTCACCGGATCGCTGGGGATGCTGCCCTCGGCCTCGTTGGGAGACGGGCCGGGCCTGTTCGAGCCGATCCATGGCTCTGCCCCGACCATTGCGGGGCAGGATGTCGCCAATCCGATCGGGACCATCGCGAGCGTGGCCATGCTGCTTCGGCACGGGCTCTCGCTGCCCGAGCCGGCGGACGCCGTGGAGGAGGCCATCGCGACGGTCCTGGCCGCAGGAGCCCGGACCCGTGACCTGGGAGCCGGGCCGGGGGAGGCACTCGGAACCCGGGCCATGGCGGAGCGGATTGCCGCGGCGATCAGGTAGCTACAGCCTACTCCTCCAGGGCTCGTCGGGGCCGTGGCGCTATGGCGTGCCGGATGGGATGGGGAGGCAGAGGGTGAACTTGAGCATCTGGTCCGGGATCCCGGCCAGATCAGCGGCGCTCAGACCGGGCGCCTCGATGGCCACATCGCGACGCAGCGATGCCTCGAACGGCAACTGCAGGGCGCGCACGCACCCGGCGCAGAAGAACCCTTCGATCGTTCCGAAGAGATAGCAGCGAACCGGCTGCTGGTCCCGCTCGAGGGCGGGGTGGGAAGAGCAGCGCTCGCATAACAACATGACAACCCCCGGTCGAGGTGACGCCGATGGGCGTCCCGACGGGCCGGTGCTTGGTTTGTTTCACCGCCCTATTCAGTCGTCGCGGCGGGTGTGTCGGCCAGCGGATCGTGGCCGTACTTGTGGATGTGTTCCTCGCGGGCGCTCTCGATCCAGCGGTCGCGCCGGATCCGATCCGGAAAGTCCCCCAGCGCCGGTGTCACACGTTCCACGTCCCGGTCCTGCCACCGGGCGATCTGGCTGAAGCGGGTGATTCCCATCCGGTTGAGGGTACGCTCCAGGACCGGTCCGATGCCGCGGATGCGCTTGAGGTCGTCCCGACTGGCCTGGCTCCCCCGACGCTGCCGTGCCGGCGGCCGAGCCCCGAGATCGACCGGACCGCGCAGGGGTGACCCCGGCGGCCCGGAGGCGAGCGCCAGGGCGGCCCGCCGGAACTCCTCGAGGTCCCGCTCCCGTTCCAGTAGACGAGTGCGGAGCCGGTCGGCCTCGATCTCGAGAGCGCGGACCTGGTCGGGATCGGGAGACTGGCGCCTGACGGCCGCGATTTCCTCACTGAGTCGCTGACACTCTGCCCCACGCGCCCCGGCCACTCGCGCCTGTTCATCTCGCTCCACCTGCAGCGTCTCGAGTTGCTCCAGGTGGCCCCGCAGGGCCTCCCGCTGTTGAGCCTCCTGCTCCTCATGGGCCGCGATCTCCGCCAGGCGGGTGGCGTCCGCCTCCGCCAGCCGGATCTCCAACTGCTCCCGGTCGGTCTTGGCCTGGCGCAGCGCCGCCGCCAGCCGGGCCACTTCGCCTTGGGCAGCCTCCAGATCCTGATTCAGCCGTAGCAGGGCGGGCTTCTGCGTCTCAGCGACGCCAACCCCCGGTCGGAGGGCGTGCTCCCCGGTACGCACCAGGGTCTGCTGCAGCTCCCGATCGCGGTCCGCGAGCTCGACCAGGAGCCGGGAGTTGCGGGCCTCACTCTCGCCCCGGGCTTGCACATGGGTGGTGCGCTCCTGCATCAGGGAAGTGACCTGGGTCTTCGCGACCGCCACTTCGTGTTCCGCAGTCCGACCGAGTTCGGCCGCCCGCTCCTCGGCGGCTCGCACCGCGGCCGCAAGGGCCTGTTCCCGCCCTCGCGCGGCGGCCCGGTCCAGTTCCAGGGTAATCAGCCGGTCCTGGTCGACGTTGGCGGCTGCGTCGCGACGCAGCCCCCGCAGCAGCCACCCCACCCCGCCCCCGATCAGGGCGGCGAGGGCCAGGCCGAGCACAATGTCCGAGGCACTCAAGGGCATCAGGTATCTCCGGGGCGAACCCGAAACTCGATGTACCGATTGTGCTGCCGATCCGCCGCGGTGTCGCCTGGCATCGGCTGGGTGGCGCCGAGGCCCCGGGGGGTGAGGCGGGAGGCCGGAATCCCGTGATCGACCAGGTAGCTTACCACCGCGCGGGCCCGGCTGTCACTCAGCTGAAGATTGGCCACGGCGCTGCCCCGAATGTCGCTGTGCCCATTCACGTCCAGCCTCGCGCTGGAGTCGGCCAGGATCAGTGGAACCAGTTCATCCAGCAGCGCCCGACCGGCAGGGGTCAGTACCGCGCGACCCACTTCGAATTCGACGGACCGGCCCCGCATCTGGTCGGCCAGGCGTCGGTCCAGAAACTGAGTTCTGGCGGGAAGCTCCAGGGAGACGCTGGACGACCGCAGGTCCCGGGCCGACGTGGCCCGCCGGACGTAGATCCAGGTCAGCAGACTCCATGCCGCCAATCCACTGGCGAGGACCAGTGCCTGGGCGCCGATGGTACCGCGCGATCGCGTCGTCATGCCACCCCGCTCCCCGTGCTCCAAGTCTGGCGCAGAACTCGAGATCCTCGAACCGGCCGCCCAGTGCGATGGGCGGGGATTCGGTCCGCACCCGCTGCAGGCGCACCCTGCGACCGAATCTACGCCTGGATCGGCATCAGGCTAGATCCGTCACTGCGCCCAGGCTGGCGCTGGATACCTGCCGGGCGTACTTGGCCAGGACCCCGGCGGTGTAGCGGGGGGCGGGGGGCCGCCAGGCCGCGCGCCGGCGGGCCAGTTCGGGCTCCGGCACACTCAGTTCCAGGCGTCGGCCGGGCGCATCGATGGTGATGGGGTCACCCTCTACCACCAGGGCAATGGTCCCACCGACCGCGGCTTCGGGCGCCACATGGCCGGGCACTGTGGCGGAGCTCCCACCCGCGAAGTGGTCGGCGGTGATCGTA
>CALMOP010000305.1 GCA_937871775.1 uncultured Gemmatimonadota bacterium
GTGCGTGCCCAAATGGTCCACAGACCGGTCACCAGAACCATCCCGGCGAGGAGCCGGCGCCGCCACCGGGTAGCGAGGACCACTCGCCGTAGACCGAGCGCCGCCAGGCTCAGCGCCGGCAGGGTGCCGGCGCCGAACGCCAGCATGGCCGCGGCCCCCGGGAGCGGTCGGGCGAGGGCCAGCGGGATACTGAGCGCGGAGTACACCAGGCCACAGGGCAGAAACCCGTTCGCGACGCCGAACAGAAACCGAGCGGCCGTGGAGGGCCGGCCTGCTGCACCGGCCGCGGCGGCAACGAGTCCCGGCGGGACGAAGTGGGGCTCACGGACCAGGCCGGCGAGCGCCAAGGCAAACCAGAGCAGCAGGAGCGCGGCGGCCGCGGCGGGAACCCACGGGGGACCGGGCAGGAATCGGCCCACCGACCCGGTCACCGCCCCGAGCAAGGCATAGGTGAGCACCCGGCCGAGGTGCCACGCCGGGAGCCCCAGCGGCAGCCGGGTGCAGCTGCTGGCGAAAGCGCCGCACATCCCGACGCAGTGCAGGCTGCCGAGCAGGCCGGCAACAAAGGCAGCGGAGAGCAAGCCAACCATGTTCGCTCGATGGGAGGAGACAACGCCGTGCAACATACTGGAGTGAGTGCCGCCGACGAAACCCGCTACGATGACGCGGTCGTGAAGCTGTTCACCATCGCGACGATCACCTGGGCGGTGGTCGGCATGCTGGTGGGAGTCTGGATCGCCCTCGAGATCGCGTGGTGGCCGGCGAACCTGGGGCTCCCCTGGACCACCTTCGGGCGGCTGCGTCCGCTGCACACCAACGCGGTGATCTTCGCGTTCGGCGGGAACATCTGCTTCGCGGGCATCTACTACTCGATGCAGCGGCTGCTCAAGACCCGGATGTTCCATGACACGCTGTCGCGGCTCCACTTCTGGGGCTGGCAGCTGATCATCGTGTGCGCGGCCATCACACTTCCCCTGGGCCTGACCCAGTCCAAGGAATACGCCGAGCTGATCTGGCCGATCGACCTGCTGATCACCGTGGTCTGGGTGATCTTCGCGATCAACTTCTTCGGCACGATCGCCATCCGGAAAGTGCAGCATCTGTACGTCGCGATCTGGTTCTACATGTCGTTCGTCATCACGATCGCGGTGTTGCACATCGTGAACAGCCTGGCCGTTCCGGCCAGCTTCACCCGATCGTATCCCATCTATGCCGGAATGACTGACGCGCTGGTGCAGTGGTGGTATGGCCACAATGCGGTCGGCTTCTTCCTGACCACGCCGTTCCTGGGCATGATGTACTACTTCCTGCCGCGCATCGCCGAGCGGCCGGTGTACAGCTATCGACTGTCGATCGTGCACTTCTGGGCCCTGGTGTTCCTCTACATCTGGGCCGGCCCGCACCACCTGTTGTACTCCTCCCTGCCGGAATGGGCCCAGACCCTGGGCATGGTCTTCAGCATCGTGCTGATTGCCCCGTCCTGGGGCGGGATGCTCAACGGCCTGCTGACGCTCCGGGGGGCCTGGGACCGGGTGCGCACCGACCCGATCCTCAAGTTTCTGGTAGTCGCGGTCAGCTTCTACGGCATGAGCACCTTCGAAGGGCCGATGATGTCGATCCGGGCGGTGAACAGCCTGTCGCACTTCACCAACTGGACCATCGGCCACGTCCATTCGGGCGCCCTGGGCTGGAATGGCATGATCACCTTCGGCATCCTCTACTGGCTGGTCCCCAAGCTGTGGAAGCGCAAGGAACTGGCGCACCCCGGCTGGGCCACCACCCATTTCTGGCTGGCGACCACCGGGATCGTGCTCTACACCGTGTCCATGTGGGCGGCCGGACTCACCGAGGGCCTGGAGTGGCGGGCGTATGATGACGCGGGGCAACTCAAGTACCCCAATTTCGTGGACATCGTGCATCAGCTGGCGCCGTTCTACTGGCTGCGGCTGACCGGGGGCCTGATGTATTTGACCGGTGTCATCATGATGGCCGTGAATCTCACCCAGACCATCAACGGCTCGGCACCCGCACGGTTGCCGGCGACGTTGGCGACCACGAGCTGAGGAACCCCGCCATGAGCGACAGCAACGAGCGCGGTTACACCGCCGCCCACCGCATTCTTGAGGGCAAGAGTGCCGTTTTCGCGGTGCTGGTGACGGTGGCCATCCTGATCGGGGGCATCGTGGAGATTGTCCCCCTGTTCTCCAGCACGCTGGGGCCCGAGCACCTGGCGGGGGTCACGCCATACTCCCCGCTGGAGGTCGCCGGACGAGACATCTACATCCGGGAAGGCTGCTACCTGTGCCACTCCCAGATGATCCGCCCCCTGCGGGCCGAGGTTATGCGCTACGGAGAATGGACTCGGGCCGGCGAGTATGCCTACGATCATCCTTTCCTGCTGGGATCCCGGCGGCTGGGCCCGGATCTGCAACGGGTCGGGGGCAAGTACCCTGACGCGTGGCATTATGAGCACATGCGGGACCCACGGAGCACCTCGCCGGGCAGCGTGATGCCGACCTACGCCTGGCTGCACACCGCCACCTATGACCCGGCCGATATCCAAGCCTCGATGCGGGCCCTCCAGAAGGTCGGGGTGCCGTACAGCGACGCCGAGATCGCCGGCGCTCCGGCGGCGGCCCAGACTGAAGCCGAGGCCATCGTGGGACGCCTGGCATCGCAGAATGTCACCGCCGAGCCCAGCCGGGAGATCATCGCCCTGATCGCGTACCTGCAGCGCCTGGGCATGGATGGGCGGGCGGCACTCGCGGCCCAGAAGCCGGCGGAGGCTCCATGAACCCGCTGCTGCGGGAGGCCGCCGCCAGCGTCACCCAAGGCTGGCTGCTGGGCCTCATGACCGTGGTCTTCATGGCCGCTTTCATCTTCTTGATCTGGTGGGCCTGGTCCGGCCGGAACCAGGCCCGCTGGGAGGAGGCAAGTCACCTCCCCCTCAACGATGGAGGGGAATCGTGAGCACCGAAATCCAGCGGGACCGGATCCTGGATCATGCGGCCGAGGCCGACGGGATCGAAGAGTACGACAACCCGATGCCGAACTGGTGGCTGGGTCTGTTCTACATCACCATTGTCTGGGCCGCAGGCTACGCGATCCACTATCACTTCGTGGCCCATCGGTCCGAGCCGAAGGCCCTCGCGGCCGAACTGGCCGACGCGGCTGAGCGGTGGCCGGCGCAGGCGGCGGCCGCCCAAGCCACCACCCTGACCCTCACCCCTGCTGCGGTCGAGGCCGGGGAAGTGATCTTCAAGGCCAACTGTGTCGCCTGCCACGGGGCAGACATGAAGGGCGGGATCGGCGCGAACCTGCTGGACACGGTGTGGAGCCACGGCGGGCGGCCGGCAGCCATCCTGCGTACCATCACGGTGGGCGTTCCGGAAAAGGGGAT
>CALMOP010000306.1 GCA_937871775.1 uncultured Gemmatimonadota bacterium
CTCGGCGGTGCCGATGCGGACCCCGCCGGGATTGAGCGTGGCATCGCTGCGGCCGTGGATGATGAACCCCTGGTGGCTGGTGCGTTCCACCCAGTCCCCGTGACGCCAGACACCGGGAAAGTGCTCGAAGTAGGCGGCGCGATAGCGGGAACCGTCGGGATCATCCCAGAAAGCCACCGGCATGCTGGGGAAGGGGCGGGTGCACACCAGCTCCCCCGGCTGTCCGCTCACCGACCGGCCCGCTGCGTCGTACACGTCGATGGCCATCCCGAGACCGGCGCACTGCAGTTCACCGCGCCAGACCGGCGCGGTTGGATTCCCCAGCGCAAAACACGACATGATCTCGGTACCGCCGCTGATGCTGGCGAGGTGTACGTCGGACTTGATCGCCCGGTACACATAGTCATAGCTGCTGGCCGCCAGCGGGCTCCCGGTCGAGAGGATGGCCCGAAGGGCCGAGAGCTCCTGGTGGGTTCCCGGCACCAGCCCCTGCTTCTCGCACAGTGCCAGGTACCTGGCACTGGTCCCGAACACCGAGACTCGTTCGGCCTCGGCCAGGCGCCACAGCACCTCGGGATCGGGCGCCAGCGGTGCCCCGTCGTACAGTATCACCGTCGCACCGACCGCCAGGCTGGTGACCAGCCAGTTCCACATCATCCAACCGCAGGTGGTGTAGTAGAAGATCCGGTCATCTCGGCCCAGGTCCGCATGCAGCACCAGTTCTTTGAGCTGTTGCAACAGGGTGCCGCCCGCGCCATGCACGATCCCCTTGGGCAGTCCCGTGGTCCCGCTGGAGTACATGATGTAGAGCGGGTGGTCGAACGGGAATCGCGCCATGACCCGGGGCGCGTCCGAGTCCGCCAGCCACTCACGCAGGTCCACCATGCCCTGGTCGCGCGACACCGCACCGTCCGGCTCCAGGTACGGCAGCAGCACCACCTCCGGGGTATCCGGGAGGGCCGCCGCGATCCGCCGAATCCGCTCCTGCAGATCGATGGTCTTCCCGCCATATCGGGTGGCGCGGACCGCGAACAGCACTTTGGGCCGCACCTGCGCGAACCGGTCCAGCACGGCACCCTCGCCAAAATCGGGCGAGCAACTCGACCAGATGGCCCCCAGCGAAGCCGTGGCCAGCATGACCACGACGGTGTCCGGAATGTTGGGCAGAAATCCGGCGACCCGATCCCCGGAACCGACACCGCTCGCGGCCAGCCGGGAGGCCACCCGGGTGACCCGCTCCCGGAGTGCTCGAAAGCTCAGCGCCGCGAACCGGCCGCTCTCATTCCAGCCGACCAGCGCTTCGCGATCGTCCCCGAACCGGAGCAGGTTTTCGGCGAAGTTGAGCCGGGCCCCGTCGAACCAGCGCGGGCCGTGAACCGCATCCGGCGGCGCCATCCGACCGGCACCGCCGAGTGCCCGCTCCCAGGGCGGCCGGCCCGGTGGTGCCTCGGCGACCACGCCGGTGAATTCCCAGACCGCAGGCCAGAATGCTTCCGGCTGCTCGATCGACCAGCGCCATAACGACTGGTAGTCCGCGCCCGCGTGGTAGCGCCTGGTGAAGGCGGTCAGGTTGGCCCGGGCAATACGCTCCGGAGACGGGGTCCAGATGGGGCTGCTCATGAGGCGGCTGACCACGATCCCGCTGGTGAGTACCGACTACCGAATACCGAGTACCGAGTACCGAGTAGGCCATCGGCGCTCGGTACCAGGTACCTGGTACTCAGTATCCGGTACTCGGTACTCAGCACCTGGCACTCGGTACCTGCGACTCGGTCCCCGGTACTACAATTCACGTCGTCGGCGGGTTGAACTGGGCGTGCTGGGCATCGAGCCAGCTCAGATGGTACTGCGGGTCCTCAATGGCCAGGGCCGGCTTGGCCACCCGGAGCGGCCGGAACGAATCCATCATGACCGCCAGTTCGTTGGTCGCCTTGGCGCCGATGGACGCCTCGGCCCGGCCGGGGTGCGGGCCGTGGGGCAGCCCATCGGGGTGATGGGTGATCGAGCCGTACTCGATACCCTTGCGGCTCATGAATTCGCTGGAGGCATAGAACAGCACCTCATCTGAATCCACATTGCTGTGGTTGTAGGGCGCCGGGAGGGCCTGGGGATCGAAGTCATAGGGTCGGGGACAGAACGAGCAGATCACGAACCCGTCGCCCTGGAAGGTCTGGTGCACTGGCGGGGGCTGGTGGATCCGGCCGACGATGGGCTCGAAATCGTGGATGTTGAAGATCCAGGGATAGAAGTAGCCGTCCCACCCCACCACGTCGAAGGGGTGGTGGTCCAGGATCAATTCGTTAATGGCGTCATATTGCTTGACCAGCAGCGGGAAATCGCCCTTCGCGTCGTGGGGCCTGAGCTCGGTCGGGCGCCGCACGTCCCGCTCCGAGAAGGGGGCCCCTTCCAGCAGCTGGCCGAATTCGTTGCGGTAGCGCTTGGGGAACCGAATGTGTCCGCGGCTCTCGAATACCAGCAGCTTGGCCGGTCCGCCCGCGAGGTCCATCCGCCAGCGATGCAGGATGTTGCGGTGTAACACCACATAGTCGCCGGGTCGGTAGGGCAAGTCCCCGTAGACGGTTTCCAGGGTGCCCGTCCCCTCGACCACGTACACACACTCGTCGGCCTGGGAGTTCCGGTAGAAGTGGGTGTCGTTCTGGTCCGGCTCAACGTACAGCATGGCGATATCGCCGTTGAACAGCAGCGGTATCCGGTCCAGCGTGGGACTGCCACCCTTCCGGATCCGACTGGTGAGGAAGTGCCGGTGCCTGAGACTGGTGTCCCGATCTGCCTCCCACACGATGGCGCGGAGCTTCCGCGCCGCCTTCACCGTGGTCGGGGGATAGGTGTGATACAGCAGCGACGAGGTCCCGACGAATCCCTCGTGCCCCATCAACTCCTCCGCGTACAGCCCGCCATCGGGCCGTCGGAAGACGGTGTGGCGCTTGCGGGGCACTTCGCCCAGGGTGTGGTAGAACGGCATGACGGCTCCTGATTCATCGGCTTGGGGGACCCTGTAGGGGGCCGACCCGATGGGTCGCCCCTACAGATTCCCCCGCGCCGCCTGTTCCCGCTCGATGGCCTCGAACAGCGCCTTGAAGTTGCCCTTCCCGAAGCTCCGGGCGCCCTTCCGCTGGATGACCTCGTAAAACAGCGTCGGACGATCCTCAACCGGCTTGGTGAAGATCTGCAGCAGGTAGCCCTCGTCATCCCGATCGATCAGGATCCCGAGCTCACGCAGCGGTTCCAGGTTCTCGTCGATGGTGCCGACCCGGTCCAGCACCGTGTCGTAGTAGCTGCCGGGCACGGTCAGAAACTCCACCCCCCGGTCCCGCAGCGTCCCCACCGTGGCGATGATGTTGTCGGTCGTGATCGCGACGTGCTGGACTCCGGGACCGTGATAGAAGTCCAGGTACTCTTCGATCTGGGACTTCTTCTTCCCCTGCGCCGGCTCGTTGATCGGGAACTTGATCCGCTCGTTGCCGTTCGCCATCACCTTCGACATGAGGGCCGAGTATTCGGTCGAAATGTCCTTGTCATCAAAGGACACCAGGTTCTTGAACCCCATGACCCGTTCATAGAAGCCCACCCACTCGTTCATCCGGCCCAGTTCGACGTTCCCCACGCAGTGATCCACGTAGCGCAGCCCCACCGCCGACGGCTGGTACCGCGGGGTCACCCGCTGGAACCCGGGCAGGAACAATCCCCGGTAGTTCCGCCGCTCTACCAGGCTGTGGATCGTGTCACCGTAGGTGCGGATCGCGGCCAGTACCACCTCGCCGTCCGGGTCGCTCAACACCGTCGGCTCCGTCACCACGACCGCGCCGTGGGCCATGGCATACTCGAACGAGGCCCGGCAATTGTCCACCCACAGGGCGAGGTCGCGGACCCCGTCGCCATGGCGGCGATGATGCTCCGCGATGGGAGAATCGGGCCCCAGCGCGGAGGTCAGTACCAAGCGGATCTTGTCCTGGACCAGCAGGTAGCTCGCCCGGTCCCGCACCCCGGTCTCGGGACCTCGGTACCCGGCCAGCTGGAAGCCGAAAGCGGTGCGGTAGTAGTGGCTAGCCTGCTTGGCATTGCCCACGTAGAACTCGATGTAGTCGGTGCCATTGATTGGAAACGGGTCGGCGACCGGGGTGGCGCTGGAGGTTAGAACCTGGGTGGCCATGCATAGCTCCCCTCTGGGGTCCAACAAACGGGTCTGCCTCAGAACCTAGTCCATGCTCACCGATATGTCCAATACCGGTAATCAGTTATATTGATATGCAAGGCATATGAGTGACAAGATCGAACTCCGGCACCTGCGCTACTTCCTCGCCCTCGCCGACGAGCTCCATTTCGGCCGGGCGGCCAGTCGATTGGGTATCGCCCAGCCGCCGCTGTCCCAGCAGATCCGCCGGCTGGAGGATTTGCTCGAGACCCGGCTGTTCGACCGAACCAGCCGGAGGGTGGAGCTGACTGATGCGGGGCGGGCCTTCCGGGCCGAGGCGTCCCGAGTGCTCGCGGCGGTGGCGGGCGCAGTGGGGGCGGTCCACCGTGCCGGGCGGGGGGAAACCGGGGAACTCCGGGTCGCGTTCGCCGCCACGGTGATGTTTCTCGATCTGCCCCAGATCATCCGCACTTTCCGGGACCGGTTCCCCCTGGTGCACCTCGATCTGCGGGAGATGCCGACCGGTCCCCAGCTCGACGGCCTGCGGAACGGCGATATCGATCTGGGATTCGTCCGGGAGCCGGGGGCGGATTCGGAGCTGGAGATCGTCACCGTGATGCGGGAACCGTTGCGCATCGCGATTCATGTGGGCCACCCGCTCGCCAGTCGACCGGGGCTGTCGGTTGCCGACCTGGCCGAGGAGCCCTTCGTCCTGTTCCCGCAGGAGCTGGCTCCCGGACTGCACGCGCAGGTCATGG
Source organism: uncultured Gemmatimonadota bacterium (assembly GCA_937871775.1). Classification (GTDB taxonomy): domain Bacteria; phylum Gemmatimonadota; class Gemmatimonadetes; order Gemmatimonadales; family GWC2-71-9; genus JADJOM01. The sequence goes on from CALMOP010000306.1 coordinate 4,912, forward strand.
GGCTGTGTCGGCGGGCGGGGTATGCCCCCAGGGTGGTGGAGGAGAGCCGGGAACTCTACACCAGCGTCAGCCTGGTCGAGGCTGGCATCGGCGTCTCCATCCTCCCGGCTTCGGTGGAGAAGCTGGGGTGGCGGAACGTCCGTTACCTCCCGATCCCCGGCGAGGCCGAGACTCGGATCGCGGCGGCATGGTCTCGGAACCGCGCCCGCCCGGTGGTGGCAGCCTTCATGGGAGTGGTGCGGGGGATCGTGGGAACCGGGATGAGCGCGGAACGGTGAGCCCGACGGAAGGTCAGCCGCAGTATTCGTCGACCTGCTCGATCCCGATCAGGACTTCGCGTGGTTTGCTGGACCCGGCTGGCTGGGGCCCGAGAATTCCTGCCATGTGCAGCTGATCGATGATCCGGGCGGCGCGGCCGTAGCCGATCGACAGGCGGCGCTGCAGCAGTGAGGTGCTGCCCCCCTGGTTCTGCACGCACACCTCGGCGGCCTCCCGGAACAGTGGATCCCGGTCCCCGTCGTAGCCGCCGCTGCCGCCGCCCTCCTCCGCCGCCTCGCGGGCCCGGACCAGAGCGATGATGTCCGGTTCCAGCGGACTGGTGCCCACTCCCTCGGCGGCCGCCCGCAGGACCGCGGCCCGGGCCGCCCGCCGGGCCTCGAACCAGTCCATGACCCGTTCGGTCTCTTCGGTCGCGATGTAGGCGCCCTGGAGCCGCATCGGTTCACGCTTCCCCGGTGGCAGGAACAGCATGTCTCCGTTGCCGAGCAGGGCCTCCGCGCCGTTCTGGTCGAGGATCGTCCGGCTGTCGACCTTGGACGCCACCCGAAATGCGATCCGGCTCGGGAAGTTGGCCTTGATCAGGCCGGTCAGCACGTTCACCGAAGGCCGCTGGGTCGCCAGAATCAAGTGGATGCCGATGGCCCTGGCCTTCTGCGCCAGGATGGCCAGCGGGGTCTCGACCTCACTCTGCACGGTCATCATCAGGTCCGCCAACTCATCCACGATCATCACGATGAACGGCAGCGGCCCCTCCCGATAGATCCCATCGTCGGTGTCGGGCGGCGAGGTTCCGTCTTCCGCGGCAATGCTGGCCAGCGTGGCCTTGGAGCGGGGCGGGGTGTGGAGCGGCTTCCCCTCAACGGCCTTGCGGTTGAAGTCGGCCAGGTTGCGAGCCCCGTTGGCGTGCAGCAACTCATAGCGCCGCTGCATTTCCTGCACCGCCCACTTGAGCACCGTCGCCGCGTCGTGGTTGTCGGTGACGACCTTGTGCCGCAGGTGGGGCAAGGCGTTGTACATCGACAGTTCAACCATCTTGGGATCGACCATCAGGAACCGCAGTTCCCGCGGGGTATAGCGATACACCAGCCCGGTGATGATCGTGTTGATCGCGATCGACTTCCCCGAGCCGGTCGCCCCGGCGATCAGCAGGTGGGGCATCTTCGCCAGATCCGCGACGACCGCCTTCCCTTCCAGGTCCCGCCCCAGCGCGATGGGCAGCACGGCACGGGAGGCTTCCCACTCGGCGGCATCCAGCAGCTCCCGGAGCGACACCATGCGGGCGGTGGGATTGGGGATCTCGACTCCGACCGCGCCCCGACCGGGAATCGGCGCGACCCGGATCGACTGGGCCCGCATGGTGATCGCCATGTCATCGGCCAATGCCGCGATGCGTCCCACCTTCACACCGGGAGCGGGAACTACCTCGAACTGGGTCACCACCGGCCCGGTGGTGCGGCCCGCGATGGATCCCTCGACCTTGAAGGTCTTGAGGGTCTCGAGCAGGACCTGCCCCAGCCGGTCCAGCTCCGCCTGTCCGGCGTCGCGATCGTGGGCGGGAGGCGGGTCCAGCAGGTCGAGCGGAGGTAGGGCGGTCTCGTCGGTGGGGTCCCCGATGATCAGGTCGGATTTCTTGCCGGGCTTCCTGGGGGCCTTCCGCTCCTTGCGGCGCAATGGCAGTAGTGCGATGGGATCGCTGTCACCCTCTTCCACGGTCACCACCGGAGCCGACCTGCGCTGGGTCGGTTCCCGTTCCGGCACGCGGGTGGTTGCCTCGCCCCCCCCGTGAACCAGCCGCAGCAGCGGGTGCCACGCCAGCGTCATGATCGTGAGTGCGGACAAGAGCGCAAACCCCAGCAGCAGTCCGCCCGCCACGCCGATGGCTTCCACCGTATAGTATGCCAGAAAGGTCGGGACCCAGCCGGTCAGACGCGGCGCCAGCAGCCCGGTATCGAAATCACCAGGCCGGACCTCGGACACCACGCCGATGAGGAACGGCACCAGCACGGCCAGTCCGGTCCCCAGGATCGAGGCCCGCTTCATGTCGAGTCGGGGCAGCCTATCGAAGCCGGCCAGGCCCAGCCCCAGGCCCAGCAGGGGAAACCCCAGGGCGCCAACGCCGAGGCTCCGCCACAGGAATGCTCCGACCCATTCTCCCAGCGGTCCGGTCACGTGCACCGGCAGCAGGGTGAGCCCGACAAAGCAGCCGATCACCAGCGCGACGATGGCGCCGAGATGGCGCCGGCCTTCCGCACTCATGGAGTGGAAGATGTATCGGAGCTCTCGGAAGCGGGAGCGGCGGTGATCCGCCGGTCGCTGAAGAGCGGCAGGACCGGATACGCATCGGGTCGGGCCGCGTCGGCCACGTCATCCCGGAACCCCGACCGGATCAGGTCGCGTCCGGCCTGGCTGGAGGTGAGCGGGCGCTCCCATCTGGTCCCGTAGCGTCGCACCAGTTCCAGGGCCGCGAGCGCCGCATCATTGATGCCCTTGCGACCCCGGCCACCCCCCAGGGCTGCGTGCACCAGGCGACCGGCGGTGTAGGCATCATCCAGGCCAAAACGCTGCTCCCGTCCCGCACAGACCACCAGGATCTGGTCCCCGGCGAGCCAGGCCGCCCGGATCCGTTCCGCCACCAGGGCAAAGTTGACCCCCGCCGCGAGGTACACCCGTGCGCCGCCGGACACAGCCAGCAGGGCCCCGGTCCCGTTGGTGGTGGTCAGGATCAGGGAGCGGCCACGGACCACCTCGGGAACCATCTCCCGGGGTGAGTTCCCCAAGGCGAATCCGGGGATCCGCACCGCGCCCCGTTCGCCCGCCAGCAGGATATCGTCGGCCCCGAGGGTCTGCGACAGCCGCATGGCCTCCTCGGTACTGGCCACCGGAATGACCGCCCGGGCCCCATGATGCAGGGCGGCACAGATGGTGGTCGTCGCCCGGAGGATATCGACGACGAAGACGACCCTGCCCTGGACCTCGCTTGCCGCCAGGCCCGCCGGGGTGAACACCACGTCGAGGGTCATGCGACGGGGCGGAGCAGTTCCGGATGGCGTTCCAGAAACTTGGTGTCCACCTGGCCGGAGGCGAACTCCGGATGGCGGATGATCCGCGCCAGGAAGGGAATGGTGGTGGTTACGCCCTCGATGATGAAGCTGTCGAGCGCCTGACCCATGCGGGAGAGCGCCTCCTCCCGGGAATTGCCGTGCACGATCACCTTGGCGAGCAGGGAGTCGTAGTAGGGCGGCACGGTGTAGCCGGCGTACACGTGGGTATCGAGCCGCACACCCGGGCCGCCGGGCGGGTGGTACGCGGTGATCAGGCCCGGTGAGGGCTGAAAGTTCCGGTACGGGTCCTCAGCGTTGATCCGGCACTCGATGGCGTGGCCCCGCAGGCTGCCGCCGTGGCCCCGGAAGCTGATCGGATCGCCCGCGGCCACCTTGATCTGTTCCTTCACCAGGTCGAAGCTGGTGACCATCTCGGTGACCGGGTGTTCCACCTGAATCCGGGTATTCATCTCCATGAAATAGAAGCTGCCATCCTCGTCGAGCAGAAACTCCAGGGTCCCCGCGCCCACGTAACCGATCGCGGAGGCGAGCCGGACCGCGGCGTCACCCATGGCGGCCCGCAGTTCGACGGTCAGTACCGGGCTGGGGCTCTCCTCGATCAGCTTCTGATGCCGCCGCTGCACCGAACAGTCCCGCTCCCCGAAGTGGATCACCTTGCCATGCGTGTCCCCCATGACCTGGATTTCGACGTGCCGCGGCCGGGCCAGGTACTTCTCGACGTAGACCTCCCCGTTCCCGAAAGCCGCCAGCGCCTCATTCTGGGCCAGCGAGAACGACTGGGCGAACTGTTCCGCATCATTGGCGACCCGCATCCCCTTCCCGCCCCCGCCGGCGGTGGCCTTGATGATCACCGGGAACCCGATACGGTCCAGGTGTGACAGCGCCTCCGCGATATCCTGCACCGTGCCGGGCGTGCCTGGGACCGTTGGTACCCCGGCCTCCTGCGCCAGGCGCTTGGCGGTCGCCTTGTCGCCCATCTGGCGGATCTGGTCCCCGCTGGGACCGATGAAGGTGATCGCCGATGCCTTGCAGGTGTCGGCGAACTCGGCGTTCTCCGCCAGGAATCCATAGCCGGGGTGGATGGCGTCCGCCCCGGTGATCTCGGCGGCGGCGATCAGATTGGGGATCCGGAGGTAGGACTGTCGGCTGGGAGGTGGACCAATGCAGACGTCATCGTCGGCGAAGCGCACGTGCAGCGACTCGCGGTCCGCTTCGCTGTACACCGCGACCGTCTCGAGGCCGAGTTCCCGGCAGGCCCGGATCACCCGCAGGGCGATCTCGCCCCGGTTGGCGATCAGCACCTTCTTAAACATGGGGAGCACTCCCGGACCTGACCGTCACTCTGCGGGTACCCGATCCGGCGCCGCGCCGGGCGCCGGCGCGACGCGGGGTTGACGGGGCGGGTGACATCAGGGCGTGAGGTCCTGGGTCAGGTCGGACTTGCCGGAGGAGCGGATGCCGCTGAAGGTGCGATCCGACGCGGAGTTGATCCCCGAGGCCCGCAGCGCGAATTCGCTCGGGTTGGTGGAGTAGAACAGGGCGCTCTCGTACGAAATGACCCCTTCCTGGAACCACTTCATCAGCGACTGGTCGAAGCTCTGCATGCCGTAGGCTTCGGTGCCTTCGGAGATGAGATCAGGGATGTTGAGCTGCTTCTCGATGTCGCGGATGTTGTCGGCCACGGCGGCGGTGTTGATCAGGACTTCGGAGGCCGGCACCCGGCCCTTGCCGTCCTTGCGGGGCACCAGCCGGAGACAGACCACCGCGGCCAGCGCGGTCGACAGGAGCGACCGGATCTCCTGGTGCTGGTGCGGCGGATAGAAGGAGATGACCCGATTGATGGTCTGGGTGGCATCGGTGGTGTGCAGGGTCGAAAAGACCAGGTGCCCGGTGTCGGCGGCCTTGAGCGCGACGTCGAGCGTTTCCTGGTCCCGGATCTCGCCGATCAGAATCACATCGGGATCCTGGCGCAGAATGTGGCGGAGCGCCGTGCCGAACGACAGGGTGTCACTGCCCACCTCGCGCTGCGAGATATTGGCCATGATGTCCCGGTGCAGGAACTCGATCGGGTCCTCGATCGTGATGATATTCACCCGCCGGCCCTGATTCACGTGATTGACCATCGCGGCCAGCGACGTCGACTTGCCGGAGCCGGTCACCCCCGTCACCAGGACCAGGCCGCGCGGCTTGATCGCGATCTCCTCCAGCACCTCCGGCAGCCGCAACTCGCGAACGGTCCGCACCTCGTAGGGGATGGCCCGGAGCGCGAACGCCAACGTGCCACGCTGTTGGTAGATGTTGGTTCGAAATCGCCCCACACCCGGCACCCCGATGGCGAAGTCCGCCTCCTTCTTCTCGGCAAACTCCTTTATCTGCCGTGGCGTCATGATCTGTTCCGCCAACAGCTTGAGATCTTCCGGCTTCATGGGCTGCATTTCAAGCGTCGCCAGGTCCCCGTTGACCCGGATGGTGGGCGGGCGCCCGACCTTGAGGTGCAGATCCGAGCCGTTCCGCTGCACCATGAGCGAAATGGCCTGCTTGAAGCTGAAGGGGGGGAAATGCCCCGCGCCGCTGTCACCCATTGGGGTCAACCCGGAAGAGGACCGATCCGAATTCGACCGGCTGGGTGTCCTCGACCAGGACCTCCCGCACCACGCCGGACACCTCGGCTTCGATCTCGTTCATGATCTTCATCGCTTCGATGATGCAGACGGTCTGCCCGACGGTGACCCGCGTGCCGACTTTCACGTAGGCCTCGGCCCCGGGCTCGGGGGCCTTGTAGAACGTGCCAACCATGGGGGACTTGATTTCCTTGAGTGAGCTGGCGGGCGCCGGGGCGGCCGCGGAGCTGACCGGCTGAGGCAGCCCGGGGACATGCGCCATGGGCATGTGCAGCGGCGCGGACATGGCGGCCAGCGGCGGTCCGCTGGGGCCGGTGCGGGCAACCACCACACCGGTCTCGAAGAAGCCCTTCACCTCAATCGACCCGACCTCCGGGAACTCGCGCAACAGCTCGGCGAGCTTCCGGACGTCCTTGAGTTCGACCGACTTGATGCCCGGCGTCTTGCCGAGCAGTCGGGCGAGTTCCTGCAGGTCTTTCGGCGTCATGCGCCCTCAAAGATGGCGGGATCGCTATACCAGTTCCAGCAGCTCCACCCGGTTGTCGGACAGCAACACCGGCCCTTCGGGCGCGATGTGCACGTCGTCCTCGAGCCGTACCCCACCCCAGCCGGGAAGATAGATGCCGGGTTCGATGGTCACTACCGAACCCGCGGGCAGTACCCCTTCCGCGGTGGGAGACACCCGCGGTGCCTCGTGCACCTCCAGACCCAGCCCATGCCCCAGCGAATGGCCGAAGGCATCGCCGAATCCCCGCTGGACGATTACCTCCCGCGCCAGCAGATCGGCTTCCCGTGCGGCCATGCCGGGACGGACATGATCGATGGCCCGCCGCTGCGCCTGCCGCACCGTCTCGTACACCTGGCGTTGCCGTTCGTCGGCCCGGCGTCCCACCACCACGGTCCGGGTGAGGTCGGCACAGTATCCGTCCACCTGCGCGCCGAAGTCAAGCAGCAGCCAGTCTCCGGCCTCCAGCCCGCGCTCACTGGTCCCGGCATGCGGGAGCGCCGCCCGGGGTCCCGACGCCACGATGGTCGGAAAGGGATGCCACTGACTGTGCCGCCGCCGCAGGGCGGCCTCCAGCAGCGCGGCCACCGCGTACTCACTCTGCCCCACCCGGATCGCCGGCAGGGTCTCGGCCAGCGCCTCCTGACCCAGGGCCGCGGCTTGCCGGATCGCCGCCACTTCCTCGGCGTCCTTGATCGTACGGAGCCGCTCGACCAGGTCTGCGGTCGGTTGCCAGCGCCCGCTGGCGCAAGGCTCCAGCCGTTCCCGGTCCCGTACGGTCGCGACATGAGCCTCGAACCCCAGGCGCCCACTGGGGCGCTCCCCGAGCACCCGCTTGAGACGGTCCCACAGGTTGGCCTGGTCCACCTCGATGCGGGCCACCCGGCCCGCTTCCCGAGGTGCCTGGGCCTGGTACCGGAAATCGGTAATCAACACCGTTTCCTCGGCCCGCATCAGGAGCAACCCGGCCGACCCGGTGAAACCCGTCAGATAGCGATTGTTGGGAGGCGACTGCACCAACAGCCCATCCAGCTCCAGGGCACCGATCCGCTCCCGCAGCGCCGCCTGTCTCCTGAGCGGAGTCTCAGCCAGCACGGAGCTTGGCCACCAGGGCGTTCAGCGCCAGCCGGTAGCCTGCCGGACCGAATCCCGCGATCACGCCCACCGCCAGATCCGCGAGCCGAGAGTGCCGTCGCTCCGGCTCCCGCGCGAAGATGTTGGACAGGTGCACCTCGACAAACGGAACCCGCACCGCCAGGAACGCGTCGCGAATGGCTAGGCTGGTGTGGGTGAACGCCGCCGCGTTGACCAGAGCGCCCTCGGCGGTGCCCTGCAATCCCTGCACCGCCTCCACGAACGCACCCTCGTGATTGGTCTGGAACCAGGTCAGAGTGACCCCCAGCGCCGCCGCTTCCACCCGGACCTGCTGCTCCAACTCGGCCAGGCTCGCCCGTCCGTACACCTCGGGTTCGCGCTGGCCCAGCAGATTCAGGTTGGGACCGTTGAGAACAGCAACCCGCATCAGCGCCGCAGGCTCTT
>CALMOP010000307.1 GCA_937871775.1 uncultured Gemmatimonadota bacterium
ACCCCCGACACGCGGATTTTCAGTCCGCTGCTCTACCAACTGAGCTACCTAGCCCCGAAGGGGCCGGAATATAAGAACTTAGGGTACGACTCGCCACGCCGGTGCCGACCCGACGCCAGGCCTCCCAAGGCCCCTGCCTGCTGGCCTCCCGGGCGCGGGGTGGCGATCTTCCGATTCATGCCGCGACCGCGCTTTGCCAACCTCACCGTCCTGGAGCACCCCCTCATTCAGCACAAGCTGACCCTGCTCCGGGAACGTTCCACCGGAATCCGGGATTTCAAGCAACTGGTCTCCGAGATCACCGCGCTCATGGCGTACGAGGTGACCAAGGACCTGCCCCTCCAGCCGGTGGAAATCGAAACCCCGCTGGAACGGATGACCGGCAGCATGGTGGCCGACAAGAAGCTCACCCTGGTGCCGATTCTCCGCGCCGGCCTCGGCATGGTCGACGGGATCGCGGGGATGCTGCCCACCGCGCGAATGGGCCACATCGGGGTGAGCCGGGACGAGACCTCGCTGCAGCCGGTGCACTACTATGCCAAGCTGCCGGGCGATGAACCGGACCGGAGCTTCTTCCTGCTGGACCCCATGCTCGCCACCGGCGGCTCGGCCACTGCGGCGGTGGCCACCCTCAAGACCGCCGGAGCGCGCCGGATCAAGTTCCTCTGCCTGGTCGCGGCACCGGAGGGCGTATCCCGGATGCTGGAGGCGCACCCCGACGTACCGATCTACAGCGCCGCCCTGGATCGCGGCCTCAACCAGCGGGGCTACATCGTGCCCGGCCTGGGTGATGCCGGTGACCGCCTCTTCGGGACCCTGTGAACCGTCCAGCCCGCTCCCTCTGGTGGATTGCCCCGGTGCTGGTGCTGCTCCCCGTGAGCCGCACCACGGGTCGCGAGATGGTCATCACCGTTGACGACCTTCCGGCGGTCTCGGTACTGCCACTGAGCCCATCCCAGCGCGACGCCATCACCTCCCGGCTGCTCCGGGCGTTCGAGGATCACCGGGTACCGGCCATCGGCTTTGTCAACGAGAACAAGGTGTACGATTCCACCGGGGCTGTGGATCCGGCGCGGGTAGGCCTGCTCAGACGCTGGCTTGCTGCGGGGCTCGAGCTGGGCAATCACACCTGGTCGCACCCCAACCTGGATCGGACCCCACTGCCAGCCTACGAGGCCGACATCCTCCGGGGCGAGCGGATCATCCGCCCCATGCTCCAGGCCCGGGGCGACAGTCTGCGCTATTTTCGTCATCCGTTCCTGAACACCGGCCGCAGTCTCGCGGTGCGGGACAGTCTGCTCCGCTTCCTAGCCGCTCATGGCTATCAGGTCGCCCCGGTGACCATCGATAACGGTGATTATCTCTTCGCCGCGGCTTACGACCGGCTCCGGAGCGTCGCGGACAGCGCCGGCGCCCGAAGAGTCCGCGCCGAGTATCTCGACTACCTCGAACGCGTGGTGGGCTACTACGAGGGGCAGGCCGGCGCCATTGTGGGTCGCCCCTTTCCACAGATCCTCCTGCTGCACGCGAACCGCCTCAATGCCGACACCTTCGACCAGTTGGCCCTGCTGCTGGAGCGGCGGGGCTACCGTTTCATCCCCCTCAACCGGGCGCTGGGCGACCCGGCCTACCGGCTCCCGGATCGCTACGACGGGCCGGCGGGCATCAGTTGGCTGCACCGCTGGGCCCTGACCCGCGGGGTGCCGCGCAGTGTCCTCGGTGGGGAGCCGCAAGTCCCTGGCTGGATCAATCAGGCTGCTGCCGCAGGAGCGGGAACCTCATCATGAGCATCCGACTCACTTTCCACGGGGCGGCCGGGCAGGTCACGGGCTCGATGCACCTGCTCGAAGCCGCCGGCGCCCGGATTCTCCTCGACGCGGGACTGTTCCAGGGGCGGCGCGCCGAAGCCCGGGAACTCAACGCCAACCTCCCGATCGATGCCCGGAGAATCGATGCCGTGGTGTTGAGCCATGCGCACATCGATCACGCGGGCCGGTTGCCGCTGCTGGTCAATCGGGGCTTCCATGGGCCGATCTTCGCGACGGCCGCCACCCGCGACCTCAGCGCCGTGATGCTGCCGGACGCGGCCCACATCCAGGAGAAGGACGCCGAGTTCCTGGCCCGACGGGGCAAGGTGGGCCCGGAGAGCCAGCCGCTGTACCACCTGGCCGATGCGGTGGCGGTCCAGGATCTCATGCTGGGGCTGCCCTACCGGCGGGTGCACCACATCCGCAAGCACCTGGGGTTCGAATTCACCGACGCCGGCCACATTCTGGGCTCCGCGTCGGTGGATCTCCGCGTGACCGAGCCGCAGCCGCATCGCCTGGTCTTCTCGGGCGACATCGGCCGCCCGGGCCTGCCCATCATCCGGGATCCCGACCCGCCCACCGGTCCGGTCGACACCCTGATCGTGGAGAGTACCTACGCCAACCGGCTGCATGAGCCGGTGGTAGAGGCGGAGGAAGCGCTCGGCGCCATGGTCCGCCGGGTCGCGGGCCGCGGTGGCAAGATCCTGATTCCGGCGTTCGCGGTCGGCCGCACCCAGGAGCTGGTGTATGCGCTGCACCAGCTGTTCCGCACCGGCAGGATTCCGGGCCTCCCGATCTACGTCGACAGCCCGTTGGCCGTCGACGCGACGGCGGTCTTCCGGCTCCACCCGGAGCTGTTTGACCGGGGTGAGCGCATGATCGAGCGGAACACGGCGTTGTTTGATTTTCCGCTGGTACAGTATGTCCGAGACGTCAGCGATTCCAAGAAGCTCAACGGGCTCAATGGGCCGGCCGTGATCATTGCGGCCAGCGGGATGGTCGAGTCCGGCCGCATCCTGCACCACCTGGCCAACCGCATCGGGGATCACCGGAACCTGCTGCTCTTCGTGGGCTACCAGGGGGAACACACCCTGGGTCGCCGGATTCAGGACGGGGCCCGGACCGCCAGGATCCTGGGTGAGGAGTACCCGGTACACGCCGAGATCGAGACCCTCGGTGGATACTCGGCGCACGCCGATCGGAATGAGCTCAAGGCCTGGCTGCGCGGTCTGGGCGGACCGATTCGCCAGGCCTTCGTGGTCCACGGCGAACCCGACGCGGCCAGTGCCATGGCCCAGATCCTCCGGGAGGAGGGGGTCCGCCAGGTGGATGTGCCGAAGCAGGGCGACAGCTTCGAGCTCGCGTGAGCGGCGCTGCTGCCTCCCAGCCGGTGTACACTTCTCCCGTGCCTCACCTGCGCCTGCTGCGGCTGCCGCTCCTGGTCGGCCTGGCCGTCCTCGCGGTCTATCTGGTCTTGCTGGGTGCGGTATGGGTGGTGAGCCGGGAGGATCAGCGGCCGCCGGTCGACGCGCTGGTCGTCCTGGGCGCCGCGCAGTACAATGGCAAGCCGTCGCCGGTGCTGCGCGCCAGGCTGGATCATGCCCTGGGCCTGTATCGCGAAGGGCTGTCGGGGACGATCGTGGTGACCGGCGGCATCGGCGAGGGGGACCGGGTCAGCGAGGCCACCGTGGGTCGGCAGTACCTGGTGAGCCAGGGCGTGCCTGACAGCGCCGTCGTGGTCCGCTCCGACGGTCGCTCCACCCAGGCCTCCATCCAGTCGGTAGCGGCCTGGGCGACGGAGCATGGGGTGCACAGCGTCATCCTGGTCAGCGATCCGTTCCACATGCTGCGGCTGCGACTGGAGGCCCGCCGCACTGGCCTCCTCGCCTACACTTCACCCACCCGCACCAGCCCCATCTCGGCCCATTGGCGGTACGAGCTGTTCTTCTTCAGCGCCGAGGCCTGGAAGATCCCGGTGGTACTGCTGGGCCTGACCTGAACTCCAGCCCCCCTGCGGATTCCTTCACAACCGGTTCGATCCGACTCGCTGCCGACCGGTGGCCGGCCGGAAATGGTGCCGAACAGAACCCGGTTCTTGCCGCTGGTACCTGCCACTCGTACCCTTGTCGGGACCGGGCAGCTGGCCCATGTTGACCCATGACGCTGCTTGCCACCGAACGCCGCTACCAGGGTCGGATCATCCACCTCGATCTGGATACGGTGGAATTCCCCGATGGCTCCACCGGCCAGTTGGAGATGGTCCGGCACCCGGGAGCGGCGGCGGTTGTGCCCATGGTGGACAGCCCTGAGGCGCCTGACCCGAGAGTGCTTCTGCTGCGCCAGTTCCGCCACGCCGCGGACGGCATGATCTGGGAGATCCCAGCCGGCCGTCTAGACCCCGGGGAGACTCCCGAAGAGTGCGCCAGACGAGAATTGCTTGAGGAAGCCGGCATGCGCGCCGGCCAGGTGGAGCAGCTCACGACTATATTCACCACTCCTGGGTTCACCGACGAGCGGATTCACCTCTTTCTGGCCCGGGACCTGCAACCCGATCAGCACCGTCGGGAACCGGACGAGTTCATCGAAGTCCATGTCCGGCCCTGGTCAGACGTCATGAGGATGGTGGAGCAAGGTGAAATCCGGGATGGCAAGACTCTGGTGGCCCTGCTCCACGCGGATCGGTTCCGCATGACCCGGCGATAAGCGGAGGATCGCGATGCCACTGCTGCGGCTGTTCAGGTCCGCGCTCCGGCCCCGGGGCGGCACCGAGTCACCGACGGGACCTCCGACTCCACCGGACATGAATGGGGTGATCGAGGCGCACCTCGCCGGCGACGCGCGGGCCTTCGAGATGATTGTCGAACGCTACCAGGTCCGGCTGCTCAACTTCGTGTATCGGATGATCGGCGACCGGGAGCGGGCCGAAGACCTGGTCCAGGAGGCGTTTCTCCGGGTGTACCGTCACCTGGACCGGTTCGACCGCTCCCGCCGGTTTTCCACCTGGATCTACACCATCGCCTCCAATCTCGCCAAGAACGAACTCCGCAATCGTGGTCGATCCCCGTTGGTCACCTTCGAGCGCCAGGCCCGGCCCGAGACCGGGGAGGCTCCCCCCCTCGAGATCGAGGCCCGCGGGACTCGGCCGGACGACATGTTCGAGCAGCGTCGCCTCAAGACCCTGGTCGACTCCACCGTCTCCCGCCTCGCTTTGCATCATCGCGAGGTGTTCGTCCTGCGCGAGCTGGAGGGGAAGAGCTACGAGGAAATCGCCGATATCATGCACTGCAACCTCGGGACGGTAAAGAGCCGATTGAATCGGGCCCGGCAGAGCTTCGCCGAGCTGATTTCGCCCCACTTGGACTGAGTCGGAACATTGGACGGTGTTGCCTGGTATAATCTTACGACGACCAGACGGGGTACGGCGCAACCCGAATCGACGCGCCCCCGACCACAGGTGCCATGAACTGTCGAGAGTTTCGCCGCCGATATTCCGAGTATCGTGACGGTCACGATCCGGTCCTCGCGGCCGAGGTGGACGATCATCTGGAGGCTTGCTACGCCTGTGCGGCATTCGACCGTGCCGTTCGCGACGGCGTCGAAGCGCTGCGCGGGTCGATGGTCAGGCCCTCGCCCGATTTCATGCAGCGGTTGACCAGGCGGCTGGAGCAGAGGGAGACCCTTGTCGAGTCGTTGTCACCGCATGTGTCCCCCTGGGCCGCCAGTGTCGCGGCGGGCTTGTTCCTGGCCCTGATCGGGCTGACCCTGAAGCAGTTGATGGTGTCACCTGCGCCGGTCGCGGCCGAAGTCCAGCCCATGGTAGTAGCGCGGCCCACCCTGCACGCCGGTCTGCCTTTCGTCACCTTTTCCCGCGTCGCCCCCGACTCCACCCGCTGAGCCGAGTCCTCTCGGCTACCCCCCCGCTGGCCCCGCCGGGTATACTCCCCCCATGTCGCGCCACGATTACGACGACCTGATGCGAGCCCTCGGTCGGGGAGACCTGGCGCCGGTCTACTATCTGTGTGGCCCCGAGGACATCCTGAAGGATGAGGCGGTCCGGGCCATCATCGAACGCGGGCTGGAGCCCGCCGAGCGCGACTTCAATCTGGACCAGCGGAATGCCCAGGGGCTGGAGCCGGAAGCGCTGCACGCCCTGGTGAATACGCTGCCCATGATGGCGGCGCGCCGGGTCGTGGTGATTCGCGATATCGACCTGTGGAAAAAGAAGTCGGGGCCCCGGGAGGTGTTGGAACGATATCTCGCGAACCCGTCACCGGAGACGGTTCTGGTCCTGGTGGAGCGGGCTCCGGGTGAGGACAAGGAAAGGAACTGGGCCCCGGACCCGACCCTGCTGGCGGGGAGCTATGGGGTGCTGGTCGACCGGCTCCCGGTCGACCGGGTGCCCCGCTGGCTGGCCTATCACGCGCGCCGGCTGGGGGTCTCGTTCGGAGAGGGCGCCGCAGAGCACCTGGCCCTGGCCGCCGACTACGATCTGGGCGCCCTCCGGTCCGAGCTCGAGAAGCTCGCCAGCCTCGAGGGCGAGGGCCCCCTCAGCCGGGATCAGGTGGGTGACTTGGTGGGCATCCGTCATGGGGAAACCCTCGAGGACTGGGTCGAGGCGCTCATCAGCGACGACACCGCCGCAGCCGCGCGCCTCGGGCCCCGGGTGCTGGAGCAGGCCGGCATGAGCGGGGTCCGGATGGTGACAGCCATCGGCGCGGCATTGCTGGGGCTGCAGCTGGCTCGGGCGCTGCATGACAAGGGCAATCGCGGCGGCACCCTGGAACGAGCTCTCTGGGAGCGGATGCGGGCGGTGCGCCCGGTCGGCGTCCCGGATTGGGACCGCTTTGTCAAGCAATCGAGTCGCGGCGCGGAATCCTGGCCCGGTCCGAGGATCCAGGGCGCGCTTCGGGCCACGCTGGACGCTGACCTGGCGCTGAAGGGGACCCGGATCAGCGCGGAGGCCGGGGTGATCGCCGACCTTACCCTTCGGCTGTCCCGGGTTCCGGCCCACCGGCCCGGGGTACCAACCATTCCGGCGGGCCGCGCCCACGGCGACCGCACCGTTCAGGCGCGATAGGGGAGTACTCAATGCACTGGCTTCGCCGCCACGCAGGCGTGTGGCCGGGACTGCTGCTGGTCCTCGCCACTCCGCTCCGGTTGGCCGGACAGGATGATCCGCGGTTGCTCGAGGTCCTCCGGATTGCCCAGGATGGAGCCAGCGACTCCGCCCGGACCCTGGTCACCACCCTGCTGCGCGACACCCCCCCGACCGACTCGCTGTATCCCCAGGTGCTGTACACCATGGGGCTGGTCTCGCGCAGCGTGGAGGACATGCGCCGCAACTACTCCCAGGTCGCGATCGAATACGCCAACTCTCTCTGGGCCGATGACGCGCTCTATCGCCTGGCCCTGCTGGATTACGCCGCCGGCGACCTCAGTGGGGCGGTGCGACAGCTGGACCGGGTCCGCAACGACTATCCCGACTCACCGCTCCTTGGCACCGCGTCGGAATGGGCGGCCCGCTCCCTGTTCGGCCAGAAGAAGCCCCACGAAGCCTGCGCCTGGCTCGCCGTCGGCGTGGAGCACGTCGGCGAGGATGTCGAGCTCCGCAACCGGCTCGAATTCCTGAGCAGCCCGTGTGCTGCCTTGCCCGATTCCAGTCAGATCGCGGCCGCCCCGGTCGACCCAGTCAAGGACACGACCAGCGCCGGTGCGCCCCGGACCGGCTACGGAGTCCAGGTCGCGGCCGTCAAAACCCAGGACGCTGCGGACAAGGTAGCCCGCGATCTGAAGGCCGCGGGCTTCAAGCCCTACGTGGTGAAAGAGGGCACGCTCTATAAGGTACGGGCCGGCCCGTACACGGACCGGGCCAAGGCGACCACGGCCGCCGAGCAGATTCGCAAGAAGCTCGGGCACTCGCCCTTCCTGGTGAAGGAACCGTGACCGGTAAGGCCGCCGATCCCGCCGGCACTCCGCTCATGCAGCAGTATCGCGAGATCAAGTCCCGCCACCGGGACGCGATCCTGTTTTTCCGCATGGGCGACTTCTACGAAATGTTCTTCGAGGATGCTCATCTCGCGGCCCGGGTGCTGGGGATCACGTTGACCTCGCGCGGGGATGGGATACCTCTCGCGGGGGTGCCGGTGAAAGCCGCCGCGGAGTATCTCCGCCAGCTGATCGCCGCGGGCCACCGGGTGGCCATCTGCGAGCAGGTCGAGGACCCCAAGCTGGCCAAGGGGCTGGTGCGTCGCGAGGTCATCGAGACCATCACCCCGGGGGCGGTGCTGGAGGAAAGCTGCCTGCCCGGAACCCGGAACAACTTCCTGGTGGCGGTGAACGCCCCGGCTCACCCACCGCTCGAGTCCGAATCATCCACCCGCCGGGTCCCCGAGCCGCCGAACTGCGGCATCGCGGCGGTAGACCTCTCCACCGGAGAGTTTCTGCTGGAAACGGTCGAGGCTGCTGGTCTCGCCGAAGCGGTGGCCCGGCTGGCACCGGCTGAAGTCGTGCTGCCCGGTGAACTGCCCCTCCAATTGGAGGACGGGGTGCTGCGCACTCCGCGGGAGCCGTGGGAGTTCGACGCCGAGCTGGCTCGGGCGGAACTGGCTCGCCGATTCACCCTGGCCAGCCTGGACGGGCTGGGGCTGGGACCGGACGACACCCCGGCCATCGGGGCGGCCGGGGCCCTGCTCCGATACCTGCAGGAATTGCAGCCTGGTGGCCTGGCCCACCTGACCCGTCCCGTGGTGCGCCGGGCGGCGGGCCATCTCTGGGTGGATGACATGACTCGGCGCAACCTCGAACTCATCGAGCCGCTGCGCAGCGGTGCCCGTGGCGCCACGCTGCTCGAGGTCCTGGACATCTCCCTGACTCCGATGGGCGCCCGGCTGCTCCGGCGCTGGCTGTTGTCGCCCTTGTCCGATCCGAGGGCTATCACCACCCGGTTGGACGCGGTGGAGCGACTGGTGAGCGACGGCCGCAGTCGGGGCCGGATTCGGGAAGCCCTGGAGGGAGTGCGCGACCTGGAACGGTTGGCCGGGCGGGCGGCGGCCGGCCGCGCCACGCCCAGGGAACTCGGGGCGCTGCGCGATTCCTTCCAGCGACTGCCGGATGTGCTGGAGGCGCTCACCGCCCTGGAGGGCCGGGAGGGGAGCGAGGCGTTGGCCGGGGTGGTGGACGAGTTCGACCTGCTGGCGGACCTGGCGCTGGCGCTGGCCGCGGCGCTGGCCGAGCGCCCGCCGGCCACCCTCGCGGATGGCGAGGTGATCCGCCCCGGATACGATGCGGAACTCGACCAACTCCGGGATCTGCGTGACGGGGGCCGGCAGTACATCGCCACCCTGCAGCAACGGGAGCGCGAGCGGACCGGGATTGCCTCGCTCAAGGTCGGCTACAACAAGGTGTTCGGGTATTACCTCGAGATCACCAACGCCCACGCGGGCAAAGTGCCCGCGGACTACGATCGGCGGCAGACGCTCACCGGCGCGGAACGCTACGTCACCCCCGAACTCAAGGACTATGAAGCTCGGGTGCTCGGGGCGGAGGAGCGGATCATCCAGCGGGAGGGTCGGCTGTTCGGGGAGTTGCGTGAGGGGGTCGGCCGGGCGATCGGGCGGGTGCAGTGCTCCGCCGCCGCCCTGGCCCGTCTGGATGTGTGGGCCTCGCTGGCCGAGACCGCGGTGGCGCACCGCTACGTACGCCCCGCGGTGCACGACGGGCTCTCGTTGACCATTCGCCAGGGTCGCCATCCGGTGATCGAGCGGCTGATGGCGCGCGAGGCCTTCATCCCCAACGACGTCAAGTTCGACCCCGCCGAACGGGTACTGCTGGTCACCGGGCCCAACATGGCCGGCAAGAGCACCATCCTGCGGCAGATCGGCCTGACGGTGATTCTGGCCCAGATGGGCAGCTTCGTGCCGGCCGAAGCCGCGGAGATCGGCGTGGTGGATCGGCTGTTCACCCGGGTGGGAGCCAGCGACAACCTCACCCGGGGCCAGTCGACATTCATGGTCGAGATGAGCGAGACCAGCGCCATTCTCCACAACGCCACCAAGCGCAGTCTGGTCCTGCTGGATGAGATCGGGCGGGGGACCTCGACCTACGATGGCGTGGCCATCGCGTGGGCGGTGACCGAGCATCTGCATGACCGGCTCGGCTGCCGCACCATGTTCGCCACTCACTACCATGAGCTGATGCAACTCCCCGAACAGCTGGCCCACGCCCGGAATCTGAACGTCGCGGTGCGCGAGGCCGGTGATCAGGTGGTGTTCCTCCATCGGCTGGAGGCGGGCGGCACCGACCGGAGCTACGGCATTCACGTGGCGCAGCTGGCCGGGTTGCCTGCCCAGGTGGTCACTCGGGCGCGGGAGGTCCTCGCGACGCTCGAGGGAGGCCACCGGGTGGTCCCGGGGGAGATGCGGCCGGAGGACCCGTCGCAGCTGGGGCTGTTCGGGGGAGCCGGGCCCCATCCGGTGGTCGAGGAGCTGCGGGCCCTCGATGTCGACCGGCTCACCCCCATCGAGGCCCTGAACCGGCTGGCGGACCTGAAGCGCCGCACCGGAGCGTCCTCGTGATCCGGTCCGGCGCGACGATCCTTCCCGCGCTTCAACCGGCCTGATCGGCCCCGGGGTCACCGGCATGGATGCACTGGTCCTGCTGCGCTCCGGCGCCGAGATCACCGCGGCGATCGTGGCCGGGGTGATGGCGCTGTTCGCGGCGATTCTCGGGATCATGCCGGCGAGGGTCTCCCTGCGACAGCCCATGGTGCGGGGCGGCCGCGGCTGGCGGCCGCGGCCTCTCATCCTGGTTCTGGTCGTCAGCTTTTCCTGCCGGCCCTCGGATCAGAACACGGTCAGGCTTCCCACCCAGACCGCCGAGCGGGGTGACGATCCGCCGGTCATGATCAACTCGGAGCCGCCGGTCGAATACCCGGCAGCGCTTTTCGAGCGGGGCATCGAGGGGAAGGTGCTGTTGCGGTTGTACACCGACCAGGCCGGCCGGCTGGTGTCCGACTCGACCCGCCTGGCAGAGTCGTCGGGCTACCCCGCGCTCGACTCAGCGGCCCTCGCTGCCGCGCCACTGTTCCGATTCGCACCGGCTCTCAAGAACGGGGTCCCGGTGGCCGCGACCTTCCTCCAACCCATACATTTCCGGCATCCTCAGGCTGGAGGTACCACGCCGTGACCCCGCCGCATGCCAAGGCGTACGATTCGGTGCTGCCGACGATCGGCTGGACCCCGCTGATCCGGCTGCAGCGGATCGGGGCCGGGGTTCGGACGCCCATCTACGGGAAGGCCGAGTACGCCAATCCGGGCGGATCGGTGAAAGACCGGATCGGGCTCAAGATCATCGAGGATGCGGAGCGTCGCGGGGAACTCAAGCCCGGCGGAGTGGTCGTGGAGGGGACCAGCGGCAATACCGGTGTCGGGCTCGCTCTCGCCGCGGCCCTGAAGGGGTATCGCTGCATCTTCACGATGCCCGACAAGATGTCCCAGGAGAAAGTCAGACTGCTGAAGGCCTACGGAGCCGAGGTCGTGATCACCCCGACGGCGGTGCCCCCCGATCATGCTGATAACTACGTCAACAAGGCGAAGCAGATCGTGAAGGAGACCCCCGGCGCCATCCTCGCCAACCAGTTCTACAATCCGGTGAATCCCGAGGCTCATTACGAAACCACCGGCCCGGAGATCTGGACCCAGACCGAGGGGCGGGTGACCCACTTTGTGGCGGGGGCGGGTACCGGCGGCACCGTCAGTGGGACCGGCAAGTATCTGAAGGAGAAGAATCCCAAGGTCCGGGTGATCGCCGGCGACCCGCAGGGATCACTGTACACCGGGTACAGCCACACCAGGACCCTGAGCGAGGGCCATCCCTACAAGGTGGAGGGTATCGGGGGCGACAAGATCCCGACCACGATCTGGTTCGACTGGGTCGATGAGTTTCGGCAGGTCTCCGATCGGGAATCGTTTGCGATGGCGCGGCGGCTGGCACGGGAGGAGGGGATCCTGGTCGGGGGTTCGGCCGGGCTCAACGTGGCGCTGGCGCTGGAGCTGGCCCGCGAGCTGGACGATCCCACCGCCTGCATCGTGACCATTCTCTGCGACACCGGCGAGCGCTACCTCTCCAAGGTGTTCAACGACGAGTGGCTGCAGGAGAACCAGATGGTCGACCTGCCCCGGGTCACCGTCGAGCAGCTGCTGCAACGGCGCGCCGTCGACGCACCGGCGCTGGTGAGCGTCGCCCCGGCGGCGGCGGTCCGGCAGGCGCTCAACCTCATGACCACCTGGGGGGTGAGCCAGATTCCGGTGCTCGAGGCCGGGCAGTGTGTCGGCGGTCTCACCGAGAACAGCCTGATGACCCGGGCCCTGGCTCAGCCATCGCTGCTGGACCGGCCGGTCCGGGAAGTCATGGATCCTCCCTTTCCCATCGTGGATGCCCTGACCCAGACCGACCGGCTGGCCCCGCTGCTGACCCGGGAGAGCCCTGCCGCCCTGGTGC
The DNA here is from genome assembly GCA_937871775.1 of uncultured Gemmatimonadota bacterium. Classification (GTDB taxonomy): domain Bacteria; phylum Gemmatimonadota; class Gemmatimonadetes; order Gemmatimonadales; family GWC2-71-9; genus JADJOM01. Next base: position 12,306 of record CALMOP010000307.1, read on the forward strand.
AGAAGGACGGCGCGCTCATCGGCATCGTGAGCCGGTATGACGTGCTGCAGCAACTGATCGGAACCCGGTGATTTGGGAGTGATGCGTGGGCCGGGGGAGACGGTCAACCCGCGTGATGGGTGGGGTGGTACGCAGGCACGACGGATACGGATTAGGCTGCGGTTGTAGCTGCCAAGAGGACTTAGGCTGCTTGGTCGTGGCGGAGGGATGCAGGTCCATTGTTAGTTAGGTGGCTACCCCGGCCATCGAGCGAGGTGGCATGCCACACGGGATTGTTGGTGGCCTGGGCGGTAGGGTGAGCCGCTCGCCCGCGGAAGGTCCGGCCCAGCCGGCCGCCCACGGGCTGGACTGCAGCGGGCCATGATCACGGGGGCGTCCGCCCGGGCCTGCACCGTGCGCTCCCGCGCTGCGTCACCAGAAGTCCGCCGAACCGCCACCTAACCGGCGCATGGACCGTGACAGCGCTCGGCACCACGGATACCTTGGGTTGAAGATCACGAGCCTTGCGCTGCAGGTCATGCGCAGAGCGTTAGCGGGATCTGCGGCCATCGCGGTAAGACTTCTGTTGTGATGCGGTAGCAG
>CALMOP010000308.1 GCA_937871775.1 uncultured Gemmatimonadota bacterium
GATATCGCGACCGGCGATTCGTGGCAGGCCACCGCCGGTCAGGGCAGCGATCGGGCGCCGCGATGGTCTCCGGACGGCAAGAGCCTCGGGTTCATCACCACCCGGGACGGGACGCCCCAGATCTGGCGTATCCCGATCCGGGGGGGCGAGGCGGTGCGGGTCACCAGGGTCTCCCAGGGCGTCAACGACTTCCTGTGGTCTCCCGATGGCCGCTCGATGTACTTCTGGACTGATGTCACCTCGGGCGACTCCAGCGAGGCCAGCCGGCGGGCCAATCCATGGCCCACCGAGGCCCGCATCTTCACCGACCTGTTCTACCGCCATTGGAACGAGTGGCGGCTGGGGGTGCGTTCCCATCTGTTCCGGGTCGACACGGCCACCAGCGCGGCCCTGGACATCACACCCTTCGATCGGGACATCCCCCCACTGGCGCTGGGCGGCCGGGATGTCGCGGTGTCCCCCGTCGGTACCGAGGTGGCCATCGTTTACAACCCCGACTCGGTGCTCGCCACCAGTACCAACAACGACATCTTCGTGATGGGGCCGGACGGCTCCACTCGCCAGGCGATCACCGCCACCAAGGGCAACGACCACAGCCCGCACTATTCGCCGGATGCCCGCTACATCGCGTATCTCTCGATGGCCACCCCGGGGTTCGAGTCGGACCGGCAGCAACTGATGGTGTATGAGCGCGCCACCGGCCGGCGGCTTCCCATCACGCCGCGCTGGAACCTGAGCATCATCGACTTCCAGTGGTCGACCGACGCCCGTTCGGTGTTTGCGGAAGTCGAGGAACGCGGGGGTCACGCGATCTACCGCATCGAGATTCCGAGCGGCCGGACCACCCGGCTGGTGTCCGGGGGTACCAATTCCGCGCCCCAGACCTCGGCCCGCGGGGACGTGCTGGTCTTCCTCCATTCCACCGCCGACCATCCTCCGGAGATCTGGGCCGCGGCGGTGGATGGCCGCAATCCCCATCCGGTCACTCACGTGACCGACCGGGCGATTGCCGACCTCGATCTGCCGGCCCCGGAGTCTTTCGGATTCCTGGGCGCCCGCGGCGATTCGGTGTTTGGCTGGATAATAAAGCCCCCCGACTTCTCCCCGCTGCGCCGGTACCCGGTGCTGTACCTCATTCACGGCGGGCCCCAGAGCGCCTGGCTGGACCAGTGGCACAGCCGCTGGAACTACGCCATGTTCGCGGCCCGCGGTTACGTCGTCGTGGCGGTGAACTTTCACGGCTCCACCGGCTACGGGCAGGAGTTCACCAATAGCATCAGCCGCAACTGGGGCGGCCTTCCCTTCGACGACCTGATGAAGGGGCTCGACGTTGTTTCGAACCTGGCCTACACCGACAGCACCAGGATAGGCGCGGCGGGGGCCTCGTACGGCGGCTACATGATCTACTGGATGGCAGGTCATACCAACCGGTTCCGGGCCCTGGTCGCGCACGACGGGGTCTTCAACCCGCTGAGCATGCAGGGATCCACCGAGGAGCAATGGTTCCCGCTGTGGGAGTTCGGGGGATCAGCCCAGGTACCCACCGCCCGGGCCCTGATGGAGAAGTGGTCGCCCGCGAACTACGTCGCCAACTGGACCACCCCGATGCTGGTGGTTCACAGCCAGAATGATTTTCGGGTGGACCTGTCGGAAGGGCTCCAGGCGTTTACCGCGCTCCGCCTCAAGGGCATTCCGGGGAAGTTCCTCTTCTTCCCTGATGAGGATCACTGGGTGACCCGGCCGAGGAACCGGCGGTTGTGGTGGGGCACCGTGCTGGACTGGTTCGACCAGTATCTGAAGCACTGATGCGCGACCTGCTGGCCCGCTGGCTGATCAACACCCTGGCACTTTACGTGGCGGTTCACGTGGTGCCCGGGGTGGACTACCATGGCGGTCCCGGCGGCATCCTGGTGGTGGCGGCCGTCTTCGGCTTGGTCAACGCCACCGTGCGGCCGCTGCTGGCGCTGCTCACCTGCCCCCTGGTGCTGGGTACCCTCGGTCTGTTCCTCTTCGTGATCAACGCCCTGATGCTGCTCCTGACGGGGTGGCTCTCCAACCATCTGGCGCTGGGCTTTCGGGTCACGGGATTCGGCGCCGCCTTCTGGGGCGGCCTGCTGATCAGTCTGGTGAGCCTGTTCCTGTCGATCGTGGTGGGCGAAAAGGAGGTCCCGGTTACCCGGATTCCCTGATGGCGCCGCCTCGTTACCTGGCCGTGACAGCTCGCTCTGGCCTGGTGCGCCAGCTACTGTAGATTCTGACCCGTGACGGAAATCGCCCTTCCATCTGCCGCCGTCTCGCCACCACCGATCGACCTCGGGCGCCCCGACCTGTATCTGAACCGCGAGCTCTCGTGGCTCGCATTCAACGGCCGGGTCCTGCACGAAGCGCTGGATCCGCGGACTCCCCTGCTCGAACGGCTGAAGTTTCTCGGCATCTTTGCATCCAACCTCGACGAGTTCTTCCAGATCCGGGTGGCGGGCCTCAAGGATCAGCTGGCGGCCGGCTACGCCGAGCGCTCCCCCGACGGGCGGACCCCGGAAGAGCAACTCCGGGAGATCGCGGTGCTGGTCCGGGGCCTGATCGCGGACCATGCCCGTTGCCTGAACGACGAGGTGCTGCCAGGCCTGGCCCGGATGGGGGCGGGTCTGCTGGATATCGAACAGCTTTCGGAAGACGAGCGACATCAGGTGGACCGCTACTTCCGGGACAATGTCTTCCCGGTCCTGACGCCCCTCGCCGTGGATCCGGCGCATCCCTTCCCGTACATCTCAAATCTCAGCCTCTCCCTGGCGGTGGTGTTACGCGATCCGGAGGGGGGGGAGCGCTTTGCCCGGGTGAAGGTCCCCAAGATCCTGCCCCGCTGGGTGCCGGTCGGCGACGGCTGGCGGTTCCTGCCGCTGGAGCAACTGATCGCCAGCAACATCGAGGCGCTGTTCCCGGGGATCGAAATCCTGGGCTGCCATCCGTTTCGGATCACCCGCAATACCGATTTCGATATCGACCACGACGAAGCCGAAGATCTGCTGGATACGGTGCAGGAAGAGGTGCGCAACCGGCGGTTCGGTGCGGTGGTCCGGCTGGAGGTCTCCCCCGCCCTGCCGCAGTCGATCCGTGAGGTCCTGCTCTCGGAATTCAACGCCGCGCAGGCCGCGGAAGCAGCCGTGCTCCGCCCGGACGACGTGTTTGAGGTCCCCGGGCTGCTGGACACGGCCGACCTGCTGCCGCTCGCGGGGATGATTGACTTGCCCGCGGAGAAGGACCCGCCGCACCAGCCGGTGACGCCGCTCCCGCTGCAGGGAGGGCGCAATATCTTCGAAGCCATCCAGGAGCGGGACATCCTGGTGCACCATCCCTATGAGAGCTTCACCGCATCGGTGGAACGCTTCATCCAGACCGCCGTGGATGACCCCGACGTGGTGGCGATCAAGCTGACGCTGTACCGGACCGGCGGCGACTCGAGCATCGCCCGGCTGCTGGCCCACGCCGCTGAGCGGGGCAAACAGGTGGCGGTGCTGATCGAACTCCAGGCTCGCTTCGACGAGGAGAGCAACATCCGCTGGGCCCAGCGGCTGGAGGACGTGGGGGTGCATGTCAGCTACGGCGTGGCCGGTCTGAAGACCCACGCCAAGGTGATGCTGGTGGTGCGCCGGGAAGGGGACGCCATGCGTCGCTACGTCCATATCGGGACCGGCAACTATCACCCACGCACGGCGCGGCTGTACACCGATTTCGGGGTATTCAGCCTCGATCCCGAGCTCGGCGCCGACCTGACCGACCTGTTCAACGTGTTGACCGGCTTCGCCGCCCCGGAGCGTTACCGCAAACTCATCATCGCTCCCCGCGGAATGCGGGAGCGCTTCGCTGCGATGATCCATCGTGAGGCCGATCATGCCCGGGCTGGCCGGCCGGCCCGGATCATCGCCAAGATGAACGCACTGGTGGACCCGGTTCTCATTCGGGCCCTCTACGAGGCCTCCCGTGCCGGGGTCATCATTGACCTCATTGTGCGGGGGATCTGCTGCCTCCGGCCAGGGCTGCCCGGCCTGAGCGACCAGATCCGAGTCATCAGTATCATCGGCCGGTTCCTGGAACACTCGCGGGCGTTCTATTTCCTGAACGGCGGCGAAGAGGAGCTGTACATCGGCTCGGCCGACTGGATGCCTCGCAACCTCGACCGGCGCATCGAGGCGGTGGTACCGGTCGACGACCTCACCCACCGCCAGACCATCCGGGACCTGCTGCACCGGATGTGGCAGGACAACCGGCAGGCGTGGGAACTCGGCCCGGACGGCCGCTACACCCAGCGCCAGCCCCCGGAAACAGGTCCCGAGATCGGTACCCATCGACTGCTGGTGGACCACTACCGTGACGGCGTACGGTAGACGACGGCCCCGTCCACTACACCAGGATTCGGTGAAAGAAGGGCGCCGGCGGTCTCTCCCGCCGGCGCCCTCCGTTTCGACTCGCCCGGCCCCCGCGGGGGATTCCTAGAACGTCTGCCCGGTCGCCGCCGCGAATTGCCGCAGCAGTTCCTCCTGCTCCGGCGTCAGCGACTCCGGGATGTGGACCTGAACCTGCACCAGCTGGTCTCCCTTCCGGTCCCCCTTTTCGATTCCGAGGCCCTTGATCCGGAACTTGCGCCCGGGCTGGGTTCCCGGCGGAACCTTCAGGACCACTTTCTTCCCATCGAGGGTCCGCACCCGAAGCCGGCTTCCCAGAACCGCCTGGGCCAGGTTGATCGGGACCTCACAGATGACATCCAACCCCTCGCGATGAAAGAACCGGTCCGGCTGCACCTGAAAGGTGACCACCAGATCCCCGACCGGACCACCCGCTCGGGAGGTCTGCCCCTGGCCGCGCAGCCGTACCTTGGCCCCTGACTCGGTTCCAGCGGCCACCGTCAGCAGGATTTCCCGCTCGGTCCTGACCTCGCCGGCTGCCTGACAGGTGGGACAGGGACTCGAGGGGATCCGTCCCCGACCGCGGCACTGGGGACAGGGCCGACTGACCGCAAACCCACCCTGCCCGAACGTCACCGAACCTCGGCCCTGGCACTCCGGGCAGGTGGTGACCTTGGCGCCGGGCCCTGCTCCGCTTCCGCCGCATTGCCGACAGGTCTCGGTCAGCGGCAGCCGCACCGGGACCTTGCCTCCGAGGGCGGCGACCCGGAACGGGATCTCGACCACGGTCTCGTATTCCTCGGCGGCCGCATCATCCCGGCGACCTCCACTACGGCCGAAGATCGACGAAAAGATGTCGCCGAGGCCAAGGCCGCCGAAATCCGAAAAGTCGAATCCCTCCGCGCCCGAACCTGGCCCCGGGCGCGATCCCGCCCCAGGACGCCGGGGGCCGCCGTCGAACGCGCCCAGCCGCCGCATGTGGTCGTACTGCTTGCGCTTGTCGGTGTCGGCCAGGACCGCGTGGGCTTCGGAGATCTCCTTGAAGCGCTCCGCCGCCTGTGGCTTGTTCGGATTGGCGTCGGGGTGGTGCTGCTTGGCGAGCCGCCGGTAGGCCTTCTTGATCTCATCGGCCGTGGCCGAGTCCGGAACGCCGAGGACCTGGTAGAAGTCCTTGGCCACGGTCAGGCGTGCCCGTCGGAGGAATAGACCTGGACCCGGGCGGGACGGATCAGGGTGCCCTTGAACCGATAGCCGGCCTGGTACGTCGCCGCCACACTGTGATCCGGCTGCCCTGATGCGGGCGGAATCACTGCCACCGCCTCATGCTGGCTCGGATCGAAGGGCTGACCCACGGGATCAATGCGTTCCAGCCCGGCGCCCTCCAGTTCCTTCCTGAGCTTGCGGTCGATCAGCACCAGGGCCTGCTGTATGACATCGGCCGTCGCCGCGGCTCCGCCGGTGCTTACCCGATCCAGGTCATCCAGAACGTCCAGCAAGCGACCCACCAGTTGTGCCTGGGCGCGGGGACCGGTCTCCTCCCGCTCCCGAGTGACCCGCTTGCGGAAGTTGTCGAACTCTGCGGCCAATCTGAGGTGCCGGTCACGGGCCTCGTCCACCTCCCCCTCGAGCCGGCGCACAGCCTCATCCGCCGGCTCCATGGGCAACCCTGAGGTTCCGACCAGTGCCGGATCCGCAGGAGCGGGTTCCAGGGAGCCTCCGCTGCCGGATGAGATGTCCTGGTCAGTGTCGCCAAGCTCTTTGTTTTCAATCACTTGCGGAGGTACCTCGTGGCAGTCTGCACAAAGATAACAGCAACGGGCATGCCCTGGAGGAAGGGCCAGATTGGCAGAGATCCATTCCACCCTGGTCGGCGATTGTCCCAGGCGGACGGTCAGAGTGAGTGTTGCGGCGGGAGTTCGGCGAGCTGCTGATGCAGTAGAAACAATGCTGCCTGAACCGCCCGGGCCCTGATCTCCTGCCTGTCACCCGGCAGCACGATCCGGCGCACCCGGCTGGTGCCACTCACCGTCGAGGCCAGGTACACCAGCCCCACTGGCTTGTCCGTCGTTCCACCGCCGGGACCGGCAATGCCGGTCACCGCCACCCCGACGTCGGCGCCGAGGCAGCCGACGACCCCGGTGACCATGGCCAGTGCCACCGGTTCGCTGACTGCCCCCGCTGCGGTGATCAATTCGGGCCGCACGCCGAGTTCACTGATCTTCACGGCATTGTGATAGGCGATCACTCCGCCCAGGTAGACCTCGGAGCTGCCCGCAATTCGGGTGATTCGCTCCCCCACCGCACCTCCGGTGCAGGATTCGGCGGTGGCCAGCCGGAACCCCCGCCGCCGTGCCTCGGCCAGGATCAGGGCAGCGAGGTCTTCCTGATCCACGCCGTAGGCAAACTCTCCGGCCCTCGCCCGCAAGAGGTCGACCCCTGCCTCCAGCCGGGTCGCGGCCTCCTCCGGCTGCAGCTCCCATGCGGTCAGTCGCAAGTCAACACCTTCCAGACCTGGAAGGTAGGCCAGGGAGAGCGGGGCCAGCGCGGCCTCCACCTCGCCGACTCGTTCTGCCAACGCCGATTCCGGGATACCGGTCGTGCGCAGGGTACGGGACCGGACCACCAGGCCAGCTCCGCGCTGCCGCAGCCGGGGCAGCACCTCGTGCTCCAGCAGTCTGCGCATCTCTCCGGGGACGCCCGGAAGCAGGATGACGAGGCCCTGCTGATTCTCCAGCCACAGTCCCGGTGCGGTCCCCCACCGGTTTGGCAGCACGGTGGCACCGCGGGGCACTTCGGCCTGCGACCGGTTCCGGTCGGATGGGATCCGGCCAAAGCGGGCGAACCGGGCCAGCAGTCCCTCCCATAGGTCAGGCTGGAACTCGAGCGGCAGGCCGAGCAGGTCGGCCACCACCCGCTTGGTCACATCGTCGGCGGTGGGGCCGAGCCCACCGGTGACCAGTACCGCACCGGAGCACGCCAGTGCCTGCTCCACCGCTTCCCGGATCGTGTCACCGTCATCCGCAACGGTGGTGCGACGGCCGACCCGGATCCCCGCCTCGGCAAGTGCCAGACCCAGCTCGGCACCGTTGGTGTCAATGGTGTGCCCGAGCAACAGCTCGGTGCCGATGGTGATCAGCTCAAGTCGCATGGAGGAGCCTCGGGTAGCCGACCAAATCAACCTGCGGAGCGGCAGCCCCGGGAGCTACGGCTGGGACCGGAACAGGCTCCGGTAGCGGTACATGTACACGATGAAGGAGTAGACGGTCAGGGCGGTAGCCAGCCCAAGGGCGACGGCCACGACGCTGCCGTGGAAGGTGTTCCAGTACTCCGCGAAGCGATTGTGCTCCCACCCCAGCGGCTTGCGCGCATCGCGGAAGGTGAACCAGAGAAAGGTGGCGCCAATGTACACATTCTGGATCGTCGCCTTGAGCTTGCCGGCACCGGCTGCCGGGATGACGACCCCGCGCCGCTGGGCCCACCAGCGGAATCCCGTCATGGCCAGCTCCCGCCCCACCAGGAGGATACAGGTCCACAGGGGCAGACTGCCCCAGACCGGAATGTCGTACAGGTCATGCCGGGTCCGGGAGATCCAGTAGATCGGGATGATGGTTGCGAACAGCAGCAGCTTGTCGGCCAGGGGATCCAGCAGTTTGCCCAGATCGGTGACCAGGTTGCGAGAGCGGGCCAGGTACCCGTCGACGATGTCGGTGATGGCGGCGAAGAGGAAGACCAGAAAGCAGGTCAGCTTGGGCCAGTAGCCGGCGATGAACGGCAGCAGGGCGATGACCGGCGTCAGCGCGATGCGAACCAGAGTGAGGAGGTTGGGGAGGGTCCACATGGGAGTCCTGCGTACCGAGTGCCTGGTAGTTAGTACCGAGTACCGAGTACTTCGCTCACGACCCCAGGCTCTTCAGGACCAGCTTGCTGACGGCCTTCAGGGTGTCGAAGACCCCGTCCCCGCTCATGGCGACGGCCTCGAAGTAGCCAGCCCGCTCGATCCACTGGCCTTCGATCTGCTCGACCAGGCTCTCACCCTCGTGGTAGGGGTCGGGGAGCTCCCGCTGCCGGGCCGGGTCCTCGACCCCCCAGCCGGGATTCAGCGCGGCCTGCAGCTCCCGGATCGTGGCGGCGTTGGGCAGGTCCCGCTTGTTGTACTGGATGACGAACGGGATGCCGGTGAGGTTGTAGCCGTGCTGCGCCATGTTGTCGTACAGGTTCTGCATCGACTCGATATTCGCCTCCATCCGCTCGATCTGGCTGTCGGCGACAAACACCACCCCGTCGACGCCCTTGAGGATCAGCTTGCGGGAGGCGTTGTAGTAGACCTGCCCCGGTACGGTATAGAGGTGAAACCGGGTCTTGAAACCGCGGATGGTCCCGAGGTCCACCGGCAGGAAATCGAAGAACAGGGTCCGCTCGGTCTCGGTGGCGAGCGAGATCAGCTTGCCCCGACTGTTGGGGGCGACCTTGTTGTAGACGAACTCGAGATTGGTCGTCTTCCCGCCGAGGCCTGGCCCGTAATAGACGAGCTTGCAGTTGATCTCGCGCGAGGCGTAGTTGATCATCGACATGGAATGGTCACTCCACCTCAGGCGCCGAACAGCTTGTCAATCTCATCTTCTGCCTCGCCCAGGAAATCGATTTCCACCTTGGGCTGACCCGCCGATCCCCGCTTGAACATCGCTTCGAACATCTGCCGGAGGTCCACCACGGTCTGGCGGACCCGCAGCTTCACCAGGCCCAGGGTCGTCCGGTTGTCGAACAGGACCACCAGGATCACCCGCCGCGCGATGTCAGCCAGGTACATCGACTCCTTCTCGCCCTGATGGAACAGGCTGCCGAATTCAGGCTCTCCGATCATCCGCGCCAACTGGTCATTGGCGCTGAAGTCCGCGGCAGTCAGGGACGCAAAGGCGACGGAGTCGAAGACCGGTTCCTCGCCGACCACCGACACCATCTGGCCTGCCCGGTCCACGATCATGGCCGTCCGCGCGTTGCACTCGCGCAGCAGCTCGGCCAGGATCACGTGGATCCGCTGGGAATCGTCCTCCCGGAGCGACCAGCTGGATGCACCCGCCATCAGACTCCTCTCCGCTTAACCCAGTGCCGCTTCCAGGCGACCCACGATGCCATGCGCCCGTCGCGCCACACCATCAGCCGACTTCCTGCCGGGCGCTGAGCGCGTGGGCCAGCGTCACCCCATCCACGTACTCCAGGTCGCCGCCGACTGGGAGCCCGCGTGCCAGCCGAGTCACCCGGATGCCGCGATCGGCCAGCAACTGCTGCACGAAGGTCGCGGTCACTTCCCCTTCCATCGAAGGGTTGGTCGCCAGGATCACCTCGCGCACCGCACCCGCCGCGACCCGCGCCACCAGACTCTCCAGTCGCAGCGCGTCCGGTCCCACTCCGGCAAGCGGATCGAGCCGCCCACCCAGCACGTGGTAGCGACCGCGGTATTCGCCAGCCCGCTCCAGCAGCATGACCCCGGAGGGCTCCTCGACCACGCACAGCAGGGAGCCATCGCGCCGGGGATCGAGGCAGATGTCACACCGCTCCGTCTCGCTCAGGTTGCCGCACTCCTGGCAGGGCCGGATCCGCTCGGCAACCCCAAGGAGCGCCTGCGCCAAGCGCGCCAGCCGGTCCCCCGGCTGCTGCGCGAGATGGTACGCCAAGCGCTGCGCCGTCTTGCGACCGATCCCTGGCAGCCTCGCAAACTCGGTCACGAGGTCGTCGAAGACACCCACGGCTTACAACGGCAGGGAGAAGGGGGACGGGCCCAGTCGCCGCATTTCCTGCTGCAGGGCTTCCGCCGCCCGCCGCTGGGCTTCGGCAACCGCACCGAGCACCAGGTCTGCGAGCAGGTCGGCATCCCGGCCCTGGAACGCCTCGGGGTCAATCGTCAACGAGCGGATGGCCCCGCGGCCATCCACCGTGACCCGCACCAGACCGGCTCCGGCCTGGGCATCATGGGTCTGGTCGGCCAAACCGAGCTGGAGCTGCTGAAGACGCCCCTGCATCTGCTGGCTGAGCTGGAGCAGTTGCTGCCAATCGGCCATGTGGAGAGTATCGCTAAGTGACTGCAAAGTCTGAGGAAAGTAGAGGTCCGGGGAGCCCAAGGCAAGCAAACGCCAATGCCCTACTCGAGGACCTCGAGGTCAAGACTCTCGGCTGCCGCCTCCAGTGCCGGATCCCGAGCCCTGAGCACCTTCAGGCGCTCGGCTCGGGCCTCCGATTCGCTCAACCGCCGGGCTCGGGGCGCCCCGCCGGGTCCGGTCGGCCGCGGCTGAGCCACCACCAGGCTGACCTCGGCGCCGACCGCCTCACCCAGCAGACGTTCCACCGCCTCCCGCTGCCGGGCCAGCCCCTCGAGGTGGATCGGATTACCGTCGGTCACGGACAGGGTCAGGCGCGGAGGATCGACGGCAACCGGGGCGGCGGCAGCCAGGGTCTCCCCCAGAAATCGGCTCTGACCCCGGGCGGTGGCAACCAGATCGGGCCAGGCCGCCTGAAGGCCACCGAGGGAGAACGCGGCCCGAACCGGGGGTCTGGCTTCGGGAATCGCCGCCGCGGCGGGAGCCGGGGCGGGCTCCAGCTCCCGTGACTGGCGTGGTGATGCGGCCGGCTCCGCCGCCACCCCGCGGGCCCGCGCCAGCGGCCGCTCGGCCTCTCCCGGGGCGGCGAGGACGGCCGCCAGGTCCACAGTCCGGTCCATCAGGGTCCAGCGCAACAGCAGGGTCTCGATGGCCAGGCGGGGGTTCGTGCTGCGGCGCACCTGCGCTTCGGCCTCGGCCAGCAGGCGAAGCATGCGGACCAGGTCAGTGGGCTCGAACTCCGGCTGCAACCGCTCCATGGAGTGGGCCAGGCTCTCCGTCATGTGAGGGGGGTCGGCCCCCACCAATCGCATCAGCAGGGCCCGAAGCACCTCGCCGGCCCCGGCGAGGAACTCGCCCAGGTCAGCCCCGGCGTGTTCCAGGCGGTCGAGGAGCCCGAAAACGCCCGCGGCATCATGCCGGGCCAGGATCTCCAGCAGGGCAGCGTAGCTTTCGTCCTCGACCAGCCCCAGAATCTCGCGCACCCGGGCGGCCGTCACCCGGCCTTCGCCAAACGACAGGCATTGGTCGAGCACCGACAGCGCGTCCCGCATGCCCCCATCAGCCTGCCGGGCGATCAGCGTCAGCGCATCCTCATCGGCCTCGATCTGTTCCGCGCGCAGGACGACGCGCAGCTGCTCCCGGATGGCCGCGGCACCGATGCGTCGAAAATCGAACCGCTGCAAGCGAGACAGGACCGGGGCCGCCTGCTGGGCAATCTTCTGCGGTTCGGTCGTGGCGAAGACAAAGACCACGCCGGGAGGCGGCTCTTCGAGGATCTTGAGCAGGGCGTTCCAGGCCTCACGGGTGAGCATGTGGGCCTCGTCCACGATGTACACCTTGTGATGCCCCTCGCGGGAAGCGGCATACATCGCCCGTTCGCGGAGTTCCCGCGCGTCATCGACCCCGCGGTTGGACGCCGCGTCGATCTCGACCACGTCGAGGCCAGCCGCACCGCTCCAGATCCGCTGACAGCTCTCACACTCGCCGCAGGGCTCCCCACTCGGCTCGGTCTGGCCCTTCCGCTCGCAGTTGAGGGCCATGGCCAGAATCCGGGCGGCCGTGGTCTTGCCGACCCCGCGCGGCCCGGTCAGGAGGTACCCGTGCCCCACCCGGTTCTTGAGGACGGCGCCTCGGAGCACCAGGGCCACATGGTCCTGGACCAGCAGGTCTCCGAAGCGGCGGGGGCGGTACTTGCGGGCCAGCGCGAGAGCCATGCGGGAAGGTAGTCGGCCCGGCGGCCCGGGGGCAGCCAGCTTCGCGGCCGGGTCACGCCGGCCCGGACCACCGCCACCGGCGGCCCTAGATCCGCCATGCGCGCCGGGCTATCTTCCCGATGCCCCAGGTCCGAAGGGCGCTGGCGCGCGAACCGCGTCAGGACCTCGCCGGTAGCAGCGCTAAGCGATGTCCAGTGTCGCTTCGGGGTGCCTGGGGCACTTCTTTTTGCTCCGCCGGACTTCCGTCAGCAGATCAGCGTTCCGCCAGCAGCGCCGGGGCTGAGCCGGACCCCGATGGCGAGTGCTCCGGGACGCCGCCCCCGACCGCTCTCGCCTCCGGAGGCCCCATGCACCTCGCCCCGCTCGACTGGGCCATCGTCCTCGCCTCCATCGCCATTTCCTTTCTGCCCGCCCTCTTCTTCTGGCGTCGAGCCGGTTCCAGCACCTCCGAGTTCTTCACGTCGGGCCGGGCGGCCCCGTGGTGGCTCATCGGCATCTCGATGGTCGCGACGACCTTCAGTACCGACACCCCGAACCTGGTGACCAATCTGGTGCGGGAGCGCGGCGTCGCGGAGAACTGGGGCTGGTGGGCGTTCCTG
>CALMOP010000309.1 GCA_937871775.1 uncultured Gemmatimonadota bacterium
CCGTGCGGCCACCTCCACGATTTCCGCCGTCGTGGTCTTCTTGTTCATCTTCCGGAGCACCGCATCGGAGCCCGACTCGGCACCGCAGAAAAACATGGTGAGGCCAGCCCGCCGCAGCAGCCGCCAGGTGTCGTGGCTGAACCGGGTCAGCGCATCCACTCGCGCCTCACACCACCAGCGCAGCCCGAGCGGCGCGATCCGCTCGGCCAGCTCCCGCGCGTGGTCTTCCCCGACGAAGAAGTTGTTGTCGTAGAAGTGCAGGGAGTCCATGCCGTGGAGTCGGGCCAGGAAGGTGAGGTGTTCCACCGTGCGGGCCGGCGACTGCTGGCGCTCCCGGCTGCCGTAGACCGAGATCACCCCGCAGAAGGAGCAGCCGTAGGGGCAGCCGATCGAGGCCTGATAGGCCCCTGAGCGCCGGCCGAGGAAGGTCGGGCGCAGGTAGGACTGGACGGGGATCTTGTGATACGGCGGCGCGGGCAGCTGGTCCGGCCCCAGCCAGTGGCGCTCCGGTCCGATCCAGTGGCCGCCATCGGGCTCCCGGAATGCCAGGCCGGCAACCGCCTTGGGATCGCGGTCCCCCCGCAGCACGTCCAGCAGCTCCACGAAGGTCTGCTCCCCCTGGCCCCGGACCACCCAGTCGACGTAGGGCGCGTTGAGCACCGCCGCGGGATACAGGCTGGGGAAGTTGCCCCCCCACACCATCGGGACGCCCGGGTAGCGCGCCTTGAGTTCCCGGGCGATCGGGACCGCGCTCACCAGCTGGGGCCCCGGCATGACCGTGAACCCGACCGCCTCAACCGGATCGGGGCCGTGGCGGCGGGCCTCGATCTGACTCAGCAGCTCGCCCAGGGGATCGGCATCGGGGAGATTGCCGTCCACGATCTCCCAACTGGTCCCTTCGGGCAGGGCCGCGCCAATCCCCATGATGGAGAGCGGAAAGCGGCTGTTTGCCGGCCGCGTCACCCGCGGATTCACCAGCAGGATCATGGAGTTCTGGTCTCCCATACATCGAATCGGGACGGTCGCCGATGGCCCCGAAGCCAGGACATCAGGGGGCGGGCCTCGTACCAGAGTGGATAGCGGACCCGATGGCGGTGCCAGGCCAGTCCCAGACCGGCGGACGCCAGCTCCAGGCGTTGCCGGGTCAGATATTCCACGAAAGGCAGCGCCATCAGAACGTCGGCGCGTGCACCGAAGCGCTCCGGGGCTGCTCGGTGTTTCTCGGCGACCATGGCCTCACCGTCCGCGGCGCGGGTGTAGAAGGGGGAGTCGAGAATCACCAGGCGTCCCCGAGGTCGAATCACCCGGCAGGCCTCGTGCAGGACGGCCGCGAGATCGAGGGCGTAGTGCAGGGCGGCGTTGAACACCCCCAGGTCGAAGCCGGCTCGGTCCAGCGGCAGCGCATCGAACGACGCCACCACCCGGCGCACCCCGGTCGGGACGGCTTCCAGGAAGGGCCCGGCCGCCCCCAGCCCATCGATCCCATCGCTACGCAGATCGAGCGCCACGGCGCGATGCCCGGCAAGGGCGACCCGATAGCACAGCCAGCCGTTGCCCGCACCAAGATCGAGCAGCTGCAGCGGGCGGCCAGCCTCGGCGGCCAGCGGACCCAGCACCCGACCGAGGAAGGTGTCGAAGCTCCGCGCCCGGACCTGCCACTGCCGCGCCAGCGGGCCGCTGCCGAGGTACGGCAGCGCCAGCAACTCTTCCCGCGAGGTGGTCCGCCCCTCGGCGGCTCGATGAGCGCCATACTCCGCTCGAAAGCGGGCCCGTTCTGCGCTCAGCGGTGGCCCGGTCATGGGCGCTACCCCACTTCCAGGCCGGTGCGTTCGAACCGGTACAGGATGTGGTCGCCCAGCAGGGCCAGGGGGCGGGACAGGGCCACATCGGCACGTTCCAGGACCCGCAGCAGCCGGGGATGCCGGGAGATCCACGGTTCCGCGGCGCTGGGCGGCACCAACACCCCGATGCCGCGTCGGCCGGTCGGGCGAAACCACGGGGCCATGGCGCGGCGAATCGCTCCCGGCCGGTGGTAGCGCACGGTGAAGTCACGGCCTCCCAGCCGAGCCGGCACCTCACCGGCGGCGAGCCGTCGGACGGCGGCCCGGAGGTCGCCTCGGGCAAGCTGGACCAGCAACTCACCTGGCGGCAACGGGCCGAACAGGACCAGGAGAACCGGCGCACCTCGGGTGACCAGTCGGGCCAGCCCCCGGGCGACGCTGCCGAGGTCCGCAACGCAGTTCAGGGCAGCGAAGTTCGAGAAGGCGCCGTCAAAGCGCGGCTCGCCGGATGCCGCCCGCTCCCGGGCCAGCGACTCGAGCCCTTCGGCGGGCAAGACCGCGGCGCGCGATCCGGGCCTGTCGTGCAGCTTCCCCTGAGCAACCCGCACCATGGACGGCGATGCATCGGTGAGAAACACCCGCCGGTTCTGCCGGCTGAGCCACAGTGCGTCCTCGCCGGTGCCACCCCCGAGCTCCAGGACCGTGGCACCGGGAGGGAAGGCGGCCAGCAGCGCGGCCCGTACCGCCCGGCGCTGGGAGGCCACACTCTGCCAGGCCCCGTATCGGTCATCAAAGGAGTCGGCCACGGCATCGAATGCTTCGGCCGCTGCAGGTAGAACCCCAGGCTGCATCACGATGCCGCGGGGAGCGTCTCGCCCGACTGGAGCAGCGATTCCTCCCGGGCCAGCTCGCTCCACCGCGCCTCATCCGCCGTCCCGGTATTCACCTCGTGGTGCAGGGCATCGCGTACCCGGCGGTAGAACTCGGTCGGGTAGGCTCCCCGGAACAGCATCGCGAGATCCCCGGTGTCCTCCCAGTTCTCCCGGGGCCCGAGTTCACCGCGAACCGAGGCGTAGAACTTGGTGCCGGGCAGGGGATACGCGACCGACACGCCGATGTCATCGGGGCGCTCGGCGCGGATCAGATCCCGGGTGAGCAGGACATCGTCCCAGGCCTCGGGCGGGTACCCCAGCTGAATGAACCAGCAGGCCCGGATTCCGTGCGCCCTGAGGATCCGAGTCGCGGCCCGGATTTCCTCGACCCGGGTCTCCTTCTCCATCGCGTCCAGGATCCGTTGCGAGCCTGATTCCACCCCGAGCCACACTTCCTCGGCGCCTGCGTCCGCCAGCGCGGAGACCACATCGGGCTGCATGAGGTCGACTCGCGACTGGATCATGAACGGTATGCGCGATTGGCGACGCCCGACCGCCTGGGCGAACCCCCGGATCCACGCCGGCGTCAATCCGAAGATGTCGTCGGCGAACCAGACGTGATCCGGCCCCACCTCGGCCTTCAGGCGCTGCATCTCGGCCGCTACCGCCTCGGGCGACCGCTGCACGTAGCGCCGTCCGAAGATGGGCTTCGCGCACCAGTTGCATCCGAAGGGGCAGCCGCGCGAGGTCACCATGTTCCAGGAGAAGCGGCCGTGCGCCGAGCGCCAGGCCTGACGATAGGCGGCAACGTCCACCAGGTCCCAGGCGGGGACCGGCAGAGCGTCGAGATCCCGCAGCGGCGGTCCGGCGGCGGTATACGCGATTCCGCCCTGTCCATCGGCCAGTGCCAGACCGGGAATCGTGCGCAGCGGCACCGCAGCATCGGCCCCCCAGGCATCGATCAGGGTGAGCAGGTTGGCCTCGCCTTCTCCCGGCAAGACGGCGTCCGCACCGGCTTCCAGGTAGAGCCCCGGTCGGTCGCTGGCGTCCGAGCCGTTCACCACCACTCGGCAGCCCTGGGCCCGGGCCATTCCGATCATGACGCAGGCTGCTTCCCGCATCCGCACCGTGCACATCTTGGTGAGGTAATTGAAATTGTCTTCCAGAATCGCCACCACGGTGGGGCGAGTATCGGCGAGGACCGCGGCGAAGGCCTCGGGGCCGCTGGCGAGCATGGCATCGAAGAGGCCGACGGGATGGCCCCGCTCGCGGAGCAGCGCGGCGCCCAGCAGGGTGGCCAGCGGAGGATACGGCTTCATCCGGGCCAGTTGCTTCGGATCGTTCCGCAGATAATAGGAGTGGGCGAGCAGGATCATTTACGCCTCAGCCCCCTGGTCGGCGAACGGCCGACCTTGCCCGCGACACCGGCCAGGTCACGCGGGCGGTCAGCACCCGACGGAGACGACTATGATACACCTGCAGGTTGGTCCGCGCCGACCCCGGAACCGGCCCTACCATGGCCAGCAGCCGCCGCAGCAGCTCCGCGGGGCCGGAAGCGAACATCAGGCGCTGGGCGAGCGAAACCCGCTCCTGCAGAATCGGAGACGCCGGCGTGAGTCCAGCGACCACCTGTCGTCCCAGCCGAGTCGAAGCCTGACGGGTGCCGGAGAGCAGGCCCGGATCGACGGTCCCGGGCGCCAGCCGTTCCACCAGAGCGAACGCGGGATACACGAAGCGCCGGGCCCCCGTCCGGTCCAGCAGATCCTCTACGGCGCTCCAGTCAAGCCGGCCCTGGGCGCGCTCCTGGCGGATGACCAGGACCAGCTCGACCAGCCGCAGCAGGCGCATGACATAGAGCTCGCCCGAGAGATGGGCGGCGAGCATGGTGATCATGAGCGGCGGCGCCGCGGCCCGGAGCGGCACCCCGAGCGCCACCCACGAAACCGAGAGGTCGAGGGGATGGTCCAGCCGAATCCCGAACCGCATCAGCTCTCCGAAGCTGGCGGCATCATGCAGGTCCAGCTGCCAGGGACCTTCGGCATGCCACAACTCCAGCGACCGGATGCGCCCGTCCGCGCCGGGGGGGTGCCACTTGCGCTTGTAGGGACGCTCCCTGATCGGGTCTCCGGTGAACCCCGCCGCCGCGAGGATGGTCTCGGCGCGCGCCACCTGGTCCGCCCTGATCACCGCATCGACGTCGGAGAGCGGCCGGGCTCCGGGCTCCGGGAAATAGCGGTGCGCGGTGTCGAACCCCTTGATGATGGCGGGTGGCATCCCCGCGGCGACCAGGGTGGAAAGCACCGGCATGACGCCCTGGGTCATCCGCTGCATGCGCCGTCGGCTGTGGCTCAGATGACGGGCCAACACCCGCGCCACCGGTTCGCTCACATCGAGCAGCCCTGCCTCGACCCAGTATCCGAGCAGGGGACCGGTGCCGGAGAGCAGCGCCGCAATGCCGAGGGCGCGTTCATCGCTCCCGCGAGCCGATCCGAGCGCGGAGCGGCCACCCGAGAGGATGGCGGCGACGCTCCGCTCGATCGCCGCGGCCGCTGGCGGGAGGGCACCAGGGTCGAGCCCCGGCCACAGCGTGGCGGGGTCTATGCTCACTTGCCAGGCGCGCGAGCGTGCCTCCAGCTCCGCCGGGGATGCCTCCGGCGGGTCCGGGTCTTCGCTATTGATGACCTGCGCAGCCGTGGAGGGCGACTGTTGAAGCATAGCTTGGGTCCAGACCCGGCTCAGCCACCGGGACGGCCGACTCTTCCGGCACTGGAATGACGTTCACCCAGCACGAGGCCCGCCGGATCCGGGTGGTGCAAGTGACCCTCGTTGCCGATCCGCAGGGACGCGATGCGGAGACGCTGCTCCGAATCTGGCCGACCGGCCCCGGGGTGGCCGCGGGCGTGGCTGGGGCCGGTGTTGAACCTACGATAGTATACGCCGCGACCCGCCGCCAGACCCTGCAGCGTGACGGTGTAACGTTTCACTTCATCGATGATACTCGCGCCGCGCCGTTGCGCCTGGCTGGCGGAATTCGGATCCCTCGGCGACCCCAGCGCCTGTTCGAGTTCGTCGCATCACTGGGCCCGGACGTGGTGCACGTCCACGGGTTCCAGTATCCGGTTGCGATATGGCAACTGGTACGCTCGCTGCCCGGAATACCAGTGCTGATCCAGGATCATGCGTCGCCGGTCCCCGAGGGGTGGCGGAGACTGCTCTGGCGCGCGGCGTGCCGCCGGGTCGCCGGAGTAGCGTTCACGGCCCGCGAGCAGGCGGCACCGTTCTTCGCGGTCGGTGTGTTTCGGCCGGGCCTCCCGGTGTTCGAGGTCCTGGAAGGGTCGAGTCCCTTCACTCCCGGCGACCGCGACGTGGCCCGGCGGGAAGCCGGCATTCACGGGGATCCGTGCTTCCTCTGGACCGCGCACATCGATGCGAACAAGGATCCGTTGACGGTGCTGACGGCGTTCCGCCAGGCGGCGCCCCGACTCCCCGATGCCCGGCTCTGGTGCTGTTTCGGCACGGCGCCACTGCTGGACGCCGTGCACCGCTTCCTCGAGCAGGACCCGATCCTGCGCCAGCGGGTGACGCTGCTGGGGCCGCGTCCCCATGATGCCATGGAGTCGCTGTTCCGCGCCGCCGACTTCCTGGTCCAGGCCAGTCACCACGAGGGATCCGGCTTCTCGGTCATCGAAGCGCTCTCCTGCGGGACCACCCCCCTGGTCACCGACATTCCGTCGTTCCGGCGCATCCTCGATGACGGGCGCGCCGGCTCGCTCACCCCGGTCGGCGACGCGGTGGCGATGGCGGAAGCCATGGTCGCCTGGAGTCAGCGCGACCGCCCGGCACTGCGCCGGGCCGCCCGGGCCCACTTCGAGCAGGCCTTGACCTACAACGTGATTGGCCGCCAGCTGCGCACCGCCTACCGGGCGCTGGTCGGCAACCCGTGAAGCTCGCGCTGCTGACCCCCGGCGGGGTGGACCGGAGCGGCGTGGATCGTTGCGTCCCCGCGCTGCTCTGGCTCATCGAGCGGCTGGCCCGGCGGCACCAGGTCCACGTGTTCGCATTCGCGCAGGAGCCCGACCCCGCGCGGTGGGAGCTGCTGGGTGCCCGGGTCCACAACATCGGGACCAGCGGCGCAAGACGCCGGCGCTTCCTGGAGTGGTTCGTGGCCGAGCACCGGGTGGGACCGTTTGACCTGGTTCACGGGTTCTGGGCCGGCTCGGGCGCGTACGCGGCGCTGCTGGGATGGCGGCATCGGCTGCCCGTGATGTTGCACCTGGCCGGCGGCGAGCTGATCGCGTTGCGGGACATCGACTACGGGGGACGCTGCACCCTGAAGGGGCGGCTGGCAGGACGCATCGCGCTGGCCGCCGCGGATCAAGTCACGGTAGCGAGCGCAGGAATGCAGCGGCTCGCCGCGGCCTTCGGGGTCCACGCCGAGCCGGTGCCGCTGGGCGTGGCGCTTGACCGCTGGCCCGTCCGCCAGCCACGTTCCCGCGAGCCCTCGGGCCCGGCGCGGCTGCTTCACATCGGGGACCTGCGTCCGGTCAAGGACCAGGCGACTCTGCTCGCCGCGGCCGCTGAGCTTCGGGCCGCGGGAGTCGCGTTCACATTGGACCTCGCCGGGCTCGACACCATGAACGGGGCCATGCAGCGCCTGGCGGAGCAGCTCGACCTGACGTCCGTCCTCCGCTGGCACGGAGCCCTCCGCCGTGACGCGTTGCGGGCCCTGGTCGAGGAAGCGGAACTGCTGCTGGTCTCCTCGCGGCACGAGGCCGGGCCGCTGGTGGTCCTGGAAGCGGCGGTCGCCGGAGTCCCGACGGTGGGCACCGCCGTGGGACATATTGCCGACTGGGCACCAGAGGCCGCAGTTGCAGTCCCGGTAGGGGATGCGCGCGGCCTCGCCGCCGCGGTTCGGGCGTTGCTTGCCGACGAGCCGTGGCGGCTGGCGCTGGCACACCAGGCCCAGCGGCTGGCCATCAGGTACGACGCTGACTTCACCGCGGCCCGTTTCGAGCGGATGTACCAGGAGCTTATCGATGGCCGATTCACCCGTTGACTTCATTCCGGTCAGCGATCCACTGTTTCGGGATCCCCCGCTCGAGTACCGTCTGGAACTCCCGGTATTGGGCCTGAGGACCCGGTTTGAGACCAACAGCCGCTACGTCCGCGAAGTGATCGAGGAGACCTTCGGGCTGTGGCGGGGTCTGAGCGGCGTGGACAGCGGCCATCCCGCGGACGTCCTCCGGGTCCAGGTCGTCGTGTACCAGGCCGGCGAAGGCCCGGACCGGCACGCCCCGGTGCGCCACCTGTGTCCCGACCCGATTCGGACCCTGGCCCATTCCCCGGGCAGCCTGGCCGTCGTGGATCCCACCCGCCGGGATGCCGTCGCCTATGTCAGCACCGCACTGGCCGCCGATCGGGAGCATTTTAGGCGCGCCTTTCTGGAAGCGATCGTCCTCGCGCTGGCCACCAATTTCGACCGGCACCCGATTCATGCCGCGGCGATCGGCCATGCCGAGTGTGCGGTGCTCCTGGCCGGACCCAGCGGGGCAGGGAAGAGCACCCTCGCCTACCTGGCCCACTGCGCCGGTCTGGGCGTGCTGAGCGAGGACATCGTCTGGGTGCAGCTCGAGCCCCGCTTCCGCCTCTGGGGATCGTCGCGCCGGATTCACCTGCTGCCGGAGGCGCTCCGGTTCTTCCCCGGGCTGGAAGGGACCGCGATCATGGTGGAGCTCAACGGCCAGCCCAAGATGGCGGTGGACCTGGTGCCACCGGACGGGGTCCGCCCCTTCGCCGCGGACCGGGCGGTGGTATGTCTGCTCGAACCAGGTCACGGGGCGCCCGTGCTCGAGCGAATCGATCCGGCCCCGCTCCGGAAGGGCCTGGAACGGGAGCTGACGACCGGCTTCGACCGGCAGCCGTGGCGGCTCGATGCGACGATCGGTGCCCTGACCGGGGGCGGTGGCTGGCGACTCAGGCTGTCGGCTGATCCCCGCGAGGCGCTCGGCTGCTTGCGACGGATGCTGGAGACCCATTCCGGGTAGGGAGGCCAGCCGGGGCAGGGAAACCCCGGCACTTCCTCTCCGTACGGTCCCCCCGATGCATTCCACCGCCCTCGTGTATCTCCGTCTCGGCTTGCACCATATCGCCGATCTCAGGGGGTACGATCACATCCTGTTCATCGCGGCGCTGACCATCCCCTACCGATCCGCGGACTGGCGGCGCCTGCTCTGGCTGGTCACCGCGTTCACTGCAGGTCACAGCACTACCCTGGCGCTGGCGACCTTCGACCTGGTGCGGCTGAACGCCAGGTTGGTGGAGACGGCCATCGCCGCGACCATCCTCGCGGCCAGCCTCTTCACCCTCGGCAGCGTGCTCCGGAGCCCCGACCCTGAGCCCCGGCCGGAAACCGGGGAGCGGGCGCGCTACGCCATGGCGGTCGGATTCGGGTTGATTCACGGGCTCGGATTCTCGACCTTTCTCAGGAGCCTGCTCGGCGACGAGGATTCCCTGGTCCTGCCCCTGTTCTCATTCAACGTGGGGTTGGAGTTGGGTCAGTTGACCATTGTTGTCGGAGTGCTGGCGCTTGGCTGGATCGTGGACCGGGTCCTGCGGCAGAGTCGCCGCTCCTGGGTGCTGATCTCCAGCGGAACGGTGGCCGGCCTCGGCGCCGGCATGCTGGTACAGCGGCTGCGGGGATAGCCCCGTCGGCAGTGGTTCTCCTTTTCCGGGGCGAGGATTCGGATGGTGAAATGCCTGCCGGTGGCGATGGGTCTGCTTGCACTGACGGTCTCCCGGGCCGGGGCGCAGCAATGGCTCAACGCCGACACCAGCCAAAGGGTCAACCAGTCCAGCTTCCGGGCCCTGACCGAATGGCCCGATCCCAACGACAATCGCAACGCGGGCGGCAAGCCCGGACCACGCTACTGGCAGCAACAGGTGGACTACACCATCAAGGCCAGCCTCGACACGGTCTCCCACACCGTGACCGGCACCGAGCGGGTGACCTACCACAACAATTCCCCCGATCGGCTGGATTACCTCTGGTTCCAGCTGGACCAGAACATCGATGACTCGACGCTGAGCCGCGCCATCCAGGACGCACCGGCGCTGCCGCGGCAGCTGTCGCCCATGGCCCGCCGCTTCCTGCTGCCCGAGCTGTTCGATGGGGGCCACAAGGTCACCCGGGCCCAGGCCGTGGTGGGTCGCGGACCCACCCGGCACACGATCGACCTCCCCTATGTCATCAATGGCACTGAAATGAAGCTGCCGCTGCCGGCGCCCCTGGCACCCGGGCAGGTGGCGGTGGTCGAGATCGACTGGCACTTCATCGTGCCCGAGACCAGCCGCAATGGCCGCGGGGTCCGGGAGAAGGTGCAGGACGGCTGGCTGTACGAGGTAGCCCAGTGGTTCCCTCGGGCGGCCGTGTACGACGATGTCAACGGCTGGCAGACCGATCAGTTCTTCGGCCAGGGCGAGTTCTATCTGGACTTCGGCAGCTACGATGTCGAGCTCACCGTGCCACACGATCACATTGTACAGGCGACCGGGGTGCTGCAGAACCCGTTGACCGTGCTCACCGCGACCCAGCGGCGCCGGCTGGCGCAGGCGCTGACCTCGGAGACGCCGGCCTTCATCGTATCCAGGGAGGAGGTCGCGACCCGGGGCAGTCGGCCGGCCGGGACCACCCCACTCACCTGGCGCTTCCACGCCGACAGCGTCCGGGATTTCGCCTGGGTGTCCTCGCGAGCCTATGTGTGGGACGCAGCGGGCTTCCGGTATCATCCCGGCAGCCGGCGCATCGAGTTGCATTCGTTGTACCCGCGGGAAGCCATGCCGCTGTGGGACAGTGTGTCCACCAGGGCCATCGCCCAGACCATGCGGACCTACGGGCGGCTGGCCTTCGAGTACCCCTATCCCAAGGCCAGCAACATCCACGGGCCGGTCTTCGGCATGGAGTATCCGATGATCGCGTTCTGCGGCGCCCGGCCGGCCGCCGACGGCAGCTATACCCCGCAGTTGGCCCGGTCGCTGATCAGCGTGACCATTCATGAGGTCGGCCACAACTGGTTCCCCATGATCGTCGCATCCGACGAGCGCAAGTGGACCTGGATGGATGAAGGGGTGAACAGTTTCCTGCAGTATTACGCGGAGCAGGAGTGGGACCCCGCCTATCCCAGCAATCGCGGGCCCGCCCGGAACATCGTGGCCTACATGAAGGATCCGGACCAGGTGCCGATCATGACGGAGTCTGACGTGATCCACCGCCAGTTCGGCAACAACGGGTATGGCAAGCCGGCGGCCGGACTGGTCATGCTTCGGGAGCATATCGTGGGTCCTCAGCTCTTCGACCAGGCTTTCGGGGAATATTCGAGACGCTGGGCCTTCAAGCATCCCCAGCCGGCTGACTTCTTCCGCTCCCTGGACGACGGGGCCGGAGAACTGCTCAACTGGTTCTGGCGCGGCTGGTTCTACACCACCTACGCCAACGACCAGGCGCTGAGCGGCGTCGACGCGCAGCCGGCGGACTCCCTCGTCGGCAACAGTGACCGCGGCAGAACCTACTATCGCATCGGGGTGGAGAACCGCGGTGGGCTGCTCCTGCCGGTCCATCTCGAGATCACCTTCGATGACGGCACGGTGCAGAAGGTGGAGCTCGGCGCGGATGTCTGGCGGCGCAACGAACTCAAGTACAGTTACGGGCTCTTTACCAACAAGGACATCGTCCGGGTGGTTCTGGATCCCGACGAACGGTTCGCGGACGTCGATCGCGACAACAACGTCTGGGTGAAAGGGCCTCCGGCGGCGTCGTGATATCGCGTATGGCGTGTGTGGTGGCCGCGGCGGCGTCCGTGGGGGCGACCCGGTGGGTCGCCCCTACAGGGCCGGCCGCGTCCCATGACACCCACGCCAGTTATCTCAGGCTGGTGGTCGAGAGCCGAAGCGTCGTGCTTCGGGTCCGGCTGTTTCACGACGATCTGCAGCAGGCCCTGCGGGTGGCGGCGGGCCAGCCGGAGCTCCGGCTCACCGCGGAGGCCCCGGCCGAATCCCTGTTTGCGACCTACTTCGCGAAACGGGTGCGGCTGGAGCTGGATGGGAGTCCGGTCCAGCTCCGGGTCTCGGGGGCGGGGTTGGAGCAGGATGCCGCCGCCCAGCAGGTGGTCTGGTATATCCTGGAGGGGGAGGTGGCGGCTGCGCCCCGCCGGCTGGTCGTCCTCGACGGCCTGCTGTTCGAAACCTTCGACGATCAGCAGAACATCGTGCAGATCCTGGAGCTGCCAGCCGACCAGCGACGGACCCTGTACTTCACCTCGCGCGATCCCCGGCCCCAGCAGCTCGACCTGGGATCGTAGGTCCCCTGGGAACCCGGTCGCTCGAGAAGCTCTGGACCGGCTCACGCACCCACGCATGACGCACCACGCACCACGCATCACGTATCACCCATGACGATCTTCCCCAGCGGTCACTGCCCCAGCCACTCGGGGCGGCTGAAATGCTCGGGATCAAACACCGACTCCGGCAGGTTCACCTCGCCGTGGATGTCGGCATACTCTTCGCGGGTCTCCAACACGCCATCGCGAGTGAACATCACCTCGGCCGCAACCCAGCCTCCATCGACCTTCTGGTAGCGGTTGAACTGGGTTTCATTGGTGGCTCCTGACTTGTCCTTGGCGGGTTCCAGCATCCGGACGAACAGCAATCGCTCCTGATCCACCCAGAACTGCCGCGAGGTACTGTCCCCAGCCGCGGCGCCGACCACGTAGACCTTCCGCCCCTGCCAGTTCTCCTCGCGGATCCTGCCGAGCTCGAAGCCCAGACCAGCCAATCGCTGAATGGTGCGCTCGACCGGGTCGCGATACACGTCGAAACCCAGCACCATGAGGGGATGCACCAGGGGCCGGCCCCCGCGCAGTCCGCCCTGCTCCAGGATATAGATGGAATCCCCGCGGAAGATCAGCGTGGTGCCGCTGTCCACCGGCGCGATGTCGATTCGCAGGAAGCCGGGAACCCGCAACGACTCATACCAGGTCTCCTGGTGCGGCTCCGGCCTGGTCAGCGTGGTGGTCTGCACGAAGGTGAG
>CALMOP010000310.1 GCA_937871775.1 uncultured Gemmatimonadota bacterium
CGCTGCGGGGCCGTTGATGGTCATCGAGGTCGAGACCCGGTCCAGCGGAATGCCGGCGAACAGATCCTCCATGTCCTGCAACGACGAGATCGCCACGCCGCACTTCCCGACCTCGCCCTCGGAGCGGGGGTGGTCGGAGTCGTAGCCCATCAGGGTGGGAAAATCGAACGCCACCGACAGCCCGGTCTGGCCCCGCTCGAGCAGGAACTTGTAGCGGCTGTTGGTGTCCTGGGCGGTGCCGAACCCGGAGAACTGGCGCATGGTCCAGAGCCGGCCCCGGTACATCGTGCGATGCACGCCACGAAGGTAGGGATACTCCCCGGGCAGCCCTTCCGCCG
This sequence comes from uncultured Gemmatimonadota bacterium, assembly GCA_937871775.1. Lineage (GTDB taxonomy): Bacteria > Gemmatimonadota > Gemmatimonadetes > Gemmatimonadales > GWC2-71-9 > JADJOM01. The sequence continues at coordinate 339 of CALMOP010000310.1, forward strand.
ATCCGGCGGGGTCCGGCAGATCGAGGCTGGTGTACACCGGCTGCACCTGGCGGCCGGAAATGCTGGTGAAGTCCACCTCGGGTCGCACTGGCATCGCGTCGGCCTGGGCCCGCCAGGCGCGGACCTCGGCCCGGAGCTGCTCCAGCTCCCGGGCCTGGGCCTTGAGCTGGCGCTCCAGGGGATTCGCCGCGTTACCCTTCGATCGTGTCATACCCGCGATCCTTGCTTGAGTCCTTCCAGCACCTCAGCGGCGACTTCATAGGGATTGGCGCGCCCGGCGGCGAGACCGTCCAGCCGGTCCCGGATAAGCGATTCGGCCTGGGTGTCCTGCCAGATCCACTGGCGGGCGGCCCGTTCCACCACCTCCCGGGTCCGCTGGTACAGTCGCTGGCGGCGGCGCTGGTCCAGGCCACCGGAGCGCTCCAGGTACGCGGCATGCCCGTCGAGCGCCGCCACCAGCTCGGGCACACCCTCACCCCGCGCCGCGATGGTCGCCAGCACCGGCGGCAACCACCCCGCCGGCTCGGAGGGGCCGGCAGGCGGGGTCCGGCCCGCGCGCGGACCGTGGTGGGCCGGCACGTGGCGAAAGGTCTGGCCCGCGCGAATGCCGAGCGTGATCTCGAGTTCCTGACGCAGCCGGTCGGCCCCGGGGCGATCGGCCTTGTTCACCACGAACAGGTCGCCGATCTCCATGATGCCGGCCTTGAGGGTCTGGATCCCGTCCCCCGATTCCGGTACCAGCACCAGGACCGTGCTGTCCGCGGACCGGGCAACGTCCAGCTCCGATTGCCCAACGCCCACGGTCTCGATGAGGATCCGGTCGAAGCCGGCCGCGTCCAGAACGTCGCAGACTTCCCGGGTGCTGGTGGCGAGTCCTCCCAGCGACCCCCGGGTTGCCATCGAACGGATGAACACTCCCGGATCGAGCGCGACCGACTCCATGCGGATCCGATCGCCCAGCAACGCGCCCCCGGTAAAGGGACTGGTGGGATCCACGGCCACCACCGCGACGGTGAATCCTGCCTCGCGGTAGCGCCGAACCAGTTGTTCGGTCAGGGTGGACTTCCCGGCGCCCGGCGGCCCGGTGATGCCGATCCGCCGGGCATGTCCCAGTTCGGGATGCAGAATGGAGAGCAGGCTCTCGAAGCCGGTCCGGCCATTTTCGACCAGGGAGATCGCACGGGCGATAGCCGGCGCCTTGCGGGCCCTGAGGTCGGCCACCAGGCCGTTGGGGAGCATGGTTGCAAGTTCACCAGCGACCTGCTGTTGCGCAACGGAGTGGGGGATCGGCATCGGCCGCCGGGATCACTCGAGTTCCAGCCGGCGCCGCGCCAGACGGGACACGGCCCAGGCCACGAGGACAGCCAGCACGACGCCACCCAGTAGCCAGTGCTCGACCCGGTTCACCTCCCCCACCACCACCCCGGTCCCCCGTCCTGCCAGATAGCCCAAGGCCGCAAATCCAGAGGCCGCGAGGGCGCATCCCAAAGCATCGATCAGCAGAAACCGCCGCAGGTCGAGTCCGTGCTGACCCCAGAAGAGCATACTGACGTTGCGGCTGCCGTAGATCACTCTCGCGGTGAGCAACTGCCAAGGCCCCAGACGCGCGGCGAGTCGCTCGACCCGGGGGCCCACCGCTTGGAAGAGGCGGGAAGTCCTGAGATGAGACCGTAGCCAGCGCCCCGCAGCGAACCACCCAGTGTCTCCCATCAGATTGCCCAGGCTCCCAGCCATGATCACCCCGCCGAGGGGGAACATGCCAGTGTGGGCCAGGACGCCGGCGACGACCAGGCTGGCGTCGCCCTCGATCAGCGCGATAACGAACAGCGCGAGCAGCCCGTGCTCGGACAGGAACCGTTCAAGGGTGGTCATGGTCGTTGCAGTTGGCAGGGGTACGGCGGGAAGTATACCCTTCCCCCGTGTCTGCCGTTCTGCCTCCGCGTCTCGCGCTGGGCCTCCCCGGCAGGATGGCTGCGCTTACGGCGCTCCTTGCCTTCGTCCTGGTGGTGGGCTCGACCGAACTCGCTCTCTCACTGTCGGAGCGCGCGCGGTTGGCCGACCTGCGCGCCGAGTCGGTGGACCTGGCCAACGCGCTCGCCAGCTACCTCTCCCGAATCTCCCCGATCGGGGACCCCGGTGCGCTGCGAACCGGGCTGAACGGCTGGAGCCGGCGACATCTCACCAACACGACCGCGATCGCCTACCTCCGGCACGGGTCGGATCTCGAGGCAGTGGCGGCGAGCGACAGCCAGGTCCAGCGAGGCCCGGATTCCCTCGACTACCGGGCCGGTACGGCCCGCACCACTCTCTGGCATTTCCGTCGAGGACCGCCGGCGGCGTGGGAGGTCGCGGCGCCCCTCGGGCCGCCGGAGCATCCCTACGGGGTGCTGGATGTCGAGGTCTCGGCCGGACGTCTGGAGTTGTGGTCACAAGTCGAACGTCGTCGGGGATACGCCTTTGCCATCGGTTCCGCGCTACTGCTGTCACTCGGCGTGGCGCTGCTCACCAGCCGGTGGGTCGGTCGGCCGCTGGGGACCCTGACCCTGGCGATGGCCGGCGCCCATGGCGGGGCCGAGGCCGGCCCCACCGCACCCGAAGTGGGGCCACCGGAATTCCAGGGGTTGGCCCAGGGCTATAATGCGCTGCGCCATGCGCTGGCCCGGCGAGAGCGGGAGAGTGCGGCCCGGGCGGGGCTGCTGGCGCTGGCGGAGCGCGCCCGCGGGCTGGATCGGTTGGCCCAGGCCGAGGAGATCGCGCAGGCCTTCGCGCATGAGATCGGCACCCCGCTCAACACCATGAGTGGACACCTGCAGCTGCTGCGGGAGGATCTGCGGCGGGCGGGGGATCACCATGGCGAGGAACGCGCGACGCTGATGCTGGGACAGATCGACCGGGTCGCGAAGATCGTCCGAGGTGGCGTCCGGGGTGGCGGCACCTGGCCGGCCCCCCTTGCGGTGCCGACGGACCTGGATCGACTGGTGGCGGACCTGCTTCGCTTCCTGGAGCCGAGCCTGGCTGCGGTGGAGGTGACCGTCTCGCTGGAGACCGGCCAGAGCACCCTGCCACTGACCGTGCGCACCGACCCCGACTTCGTGGAGCAGATCCTGCTGAACCTCGTCAAGAACGCCATCGAGGCCCTGGCACCGGGGGGACGCATCGCCCTCCTCGTGGAGCAGCAGACGGAACAGGCGGTTGTGGAGGTCTCGGACGACGGCCCGGGACTCTCGGAGAAGGCTCGCAGCCATCTGTTTCAGCCCTTTGTCACCTCGAAGGGATCCTCCGGCACTGGCTTGGGACTTGCCGTCAGCCGACGGCTGGCGCGCGCACTGGGCGGCGAACTGGTCTACCTGCCGAGTCTGAGGGGTACCCGATGGCGACTTACCTTGCCGACCCGGCCTACCCCATGACCGGATCTCGCCGAGCCTCACCATCCGCCAGATTGCTGCTCGTCGATGACGACGAGGAGGCCTGCCGGATGCTGGGAGAGGTTCTTCAGCGCGAGAGTTACGATGTGGAGCGGGCGCTGTCGGCCCGTCAGGCACTGGAGCTGCTGGAGCGTTCGGGGCCTTTCGATGCCATTCTGACCGATCTCAGGATGCCGGAGGCCAGTGGCCTGGACCTGCTCTCCGAGGTGCGGCGCCGTGACCCTGAGGCGCTGGTCCTCGTCCTGACGGCATTCGGCGATGCCGGCGCGGCGGGCGAAGCGATCCGGGCCGGCGCCTACGATTTCATCAGCAAGCCCTACGATCTGGGGGAGTTGCGGAGCACACTGGCGCGAGCGCTAGCGCGGCGGAAGCAGGCCAGCGCCCATCAGGGCGCGGCGTCGACAACCTTTGCTCCGGCCCACCTGCACGAGACCCTGGTGGGGCACAGTCCGGCCATCATCGATGTGATGAAACAGGTGGCCCGGGTGGGCCCCAGCCAGGCCTCGGTCCTGATCTACGGGGAGACCGGCACCGGGAAGGAGTTGGTCGCCCGTACCATTCATCGCTTCTCGGACCGGGCCGCCCGGCGGATGGTCGCGGTCAACTGCTCGGCGCTCGCCGAGGGATTGCTGGAGAGCGAGCTGTTCGGCCACCTCAAGGGAGCCTTTACGGGGGCGACGGGAAACCGGCTCGGCCTGTTCCGCGAGGCCGATCAAGGAACCATTCTGCTGGACGAGATCGGCGACATCACGCCAGGGCTGCAGGCCCGCCTGCTGAGGGTGCTGCAGGAACAGGAGATCGTGCCAGTGGGATCGGAGACGCCGGTGCCAGTCGATGTGCGGATCATCGCGGCGACCCACCGCGACCTGGCCGCGATGGTGCGGGCCCGCAGCTTCCGCGAGGATCTCTACTACCGACTCAACGTCGTCTCGATCACCTTGCCGCCGCTGCGGGAGCGGCGTCAGGACATCCCGCTCCTGATCGATCATTTCCTCACCTCGCTGGCCGTCCGCCACAGTCGCGGACCGGTGGCAATCGACCCCGCCGCCCAGGCAATCCTGCTGGCGTGGGACTGGCCCGGCAATGTGCGGGAGCTGGAAAATGTGCTGGAGCGAGCCATGGTGCTCGCCGAACTGGACGTTATCGGGCCCGAGCATCTCCCCGAGGCCGTCCGCGGAGCCGAGAGCGCCCCAGAACCACCGGCGGGTGGGGCACCGGCTCCACCCGCCGACCTGCTGACGCTGGAAGAGCTGGATCGCCGCCACGTCTTCCGGGTGCTCGACGCCACCGGTGGCAGCCGTGAGACCGCCGCCAAGATCCTCGGCATCTCGCGGCGGACCCTCACCCGCATGATCCAGCGCTGGCACTGGACGCCGGGACAGACCTGACCGACAGCTTGTCCCCGGCGACGTCAGAGTGTCCCGCGAGACCTTCCGGGACACCCGATTCAGGGCCCTACGGGGCCCTTTTCGAGTTCTGAGCCCGGCACGCGGATTGCCTTGTCATGGGCACGCACGAGGCAGCGCCCGGTGTCGCTCCCGGAACCACCCCATATGGAGGCAGGACCGTATGAAGCAGCCCGCACTCGTTCTCGCTCTGCTGGCCACCGTGACCCTGACCAGCCACATGCAGGCCCAGGCTACTGCGCCGACGACCAAGTCGGCCACAGCCACGGCTTCCTCGCAGCCGGCAACGGCCGCCAAGCCCGCGACCACCACGACCACGCCGGCCGCGAAGCCGCAGACCACGGCCAGCACGGTCCTGGACCTGAACACCGCCAGCCGGGACAAGTTGGTTGCTCTGCCGGGGATCGGTGAGACCTATGCCGACGCGATCATCAAGGGCCGCCCGTACAAGGCCAAGGATGACCTGGTGCACCGGAAGATTATCCCCCAGGCGGCCTACACCAAGATCAGCGCCCTGGTGACGGCCAAGCACCAGAGCTAGAGGGCTCCCCGCGGGGCGCAAACGGCCAGAAGTTCCCTCCTCAGCTCCGCACAATCACCGCCTGTCGGGCTTGCCCGGCAGGCGGTTTTGCATCTCCCAGCGACCCCTATTGACGGGCTCCGGTCCCGGGGTAAGTTCGCCCCAGACAGTCCTGCCTGGACCCTTCCAGATATCAACA
>CALMOP010000311.1 GCA_937871775.1 uncultured Gemmatimonadota bacterium
ACAGAGAAAGTTGACGATGCCGTTCGAGGCCACTTGTAACGTCAGGGTCCCGCCACTGGCCACATCATTGAAGTCCAGATAGGCGTACAACTGGCTCGTAGTGTCATTGGCGGCTCCTTCCCGGATGATGAGGGCCGCCGCAAGGGTCTCCCCGGTACCGAGGCCCGCCCAACTGGGGTCCGCACAATCGAGTTCCAGCCGGTTGTTCGTGTCGTTCACGGTGAACGTCTTGCTCGCCACCGTCAGTCGGCCGGCGCCACCCCATCCGCGTGTGTAGCCGCTGACATTGGTCTCCGCGTCCACCACGTCATTGGCCCCGCCAGCATCCACGAAGTCGTCGTCCACGTTGTAGGTGTACGGGGTCGCCGTGGAGACCAGCAGCCACTTGAACGTACCCGTCAGGAACTGGTTGGCATCCATCCAGTCCTTGATCCCACTGGTATACGCCCCCGACGCCACCTACTGCTCCACCGTGCCGTTATCCGACCGGAGCATGGCCCGGGCCATCCGGAGCGCCAGGTCCGCCTCTTGGGGCAGGAACTGGTCCGGGTTCCGGTCCCGGGGGTGCTTCTGGGGCGCCGGGAGCAGGTGGCAGCCGGGCAGCACCCAGGCGCCCGCCATCGGGATCGGGGGGGTCTCACGGAGCGCCTGCTGGGCACCCCGCGCCCAGAGCACGGCCTCCGGGTTCCCGGCCGCCAAGCGGTCCGCCTCGACCTCCAGAGCCCGGAGCCACTGGGGTCTGGTCATCCAGCGGAGATCCTGATCGAGACAGGTGCCTCGCAGTTTCCAAGCCGGGTTCTGTTTCCGCTGGACTTCCTCCAGGGGCGTGGCCCCCAAGGGTCGGTGGAAGTCCCGGGTCCGCACCAGTCCCGACCGGGCGTCGATGGTCGTGACGGGCCCCAGGAGATAGAGGAACCCATTGTAGACCAGCACCTCGCCCGGACGCGGCTGGCGCCCGATCCGACGAGGCCAGAGGGCGCGCCACCACGCGACCAGCAGGCGCCACATTCAGCCGACCAGCGGCTTCCAGTAGACCGTATTGGTGCCGGTTGACACCGAGACGTTAAGCCGGACGCGGACTCCGGTCGCGTCAATCCGCCAGATCCCGGCCGTGGTCGTGCTGGTCACGGCCGTGGTCGAATTGCTCGGCATCGCATTGATGGCCACCCAGTTGGTGCCATCCATCGAGCACTCAAACGCCATCGTCGTGGTGGTCCCGATGACCAACTGGATCGCAATCGCCGACGTGGTGAATGGGGACCCATCCCCCAGTTCATAGGTCGTGACGGCCAGCGGCGTAATCGGACTGGAAGGACTCGCCATTGCCTACTTCTCCTTGGGTTGCCGACTGGAGTAGATCGGCGCCTTGAGCGTGGGTGAGGGAAAGGCCGCGGCGGGCTCGGGTTCTGGTTCTGGTTCGTCGTCCATGAACGACAGATCCACCGTACTGACCGCACGAGTGCCCGGGTTGAGGGTCGGCCAGATCCGCATGGCCCAGGCGGGCTTGATCGGGGACAGGCCGAGCGCCCACGGGTCCCCAGCCTGACAGGCAGCGACATACCGAGGATCATCGGGTTTGGCGCCCAGCATCTGGAGCATGGCGAACGACGGCTCGATCATCAGTTTCTGCCGCAGGACCTCATCGCCCGCCGCGAGGCCCAGCGCGTAGAGATCCGCCCGTTTCTTCCAGTCCTCGTGTCCCGTGGTCAGATCCTGGTGCCACTGGTCATACTGGATGACGAGAACGTTCTGTTCCTCGGGGTTCTGGGACGGGGTGAGATACTTCGCATCCGGGATGATCGGCGCCGACCATTCCATCGGTTGCGGCGGACAGGCGGGTGACTGGGACTCATCCTTGCTGTGGACGGTGCTCCACCACTTCCGCCCATGGATGTCCTTCCAGAACTTGTTGCGGAGATTGGCCGACTGGCCCTTGACCTTGACTCCGGATGCATCATAGGTGGCGCGTGCCATTTACGAGATCCCTCGGGTGATGAGTTCGTGTTTCGCGGCATCCCAATCCAGCGGCTGCACCTCGGCGCTCGTCGGGATCTCCACCGGCCGGAGGAGGCTGTTGTACTCCTCATAGGCAGCCTGCACCTGCTCGACCAGATAGTCGATGTGCCGGGATTCGATGTCTTCCAACGCCTGCACTTCCTCGTTCTCCAGATCCTCGGGCTTCCGTGCCGCGAACGATTTCCCGAGCTTCCAGAGTCGTTCGAGGTTGTTCGCCTGCACGGCGTCGATCACCCGGGTATCGAAGGGGGCATAGGGCAGGGCCCCGGGGGTCGGCGGTTGGGTGGGAGCCTTGCGGGTCTTGAGCAGATTGGATTCGGTCGGGCTGTAGCGGCGGCGGTGGCCGCCCTTGCTCCCCTGGATGATCCAGTAGAGGCTGGGCCAGCACTGGAAGCGTTCCCACAACCGCCACTGCTGGTCGGTCATGAGTGCGCCCTTCACATGCTTGCCATGCTGGTCCCGTTCCGGCTTCCCCATGCTGATGGTATCCCAGGCCAGCGACCCCATCTTGCTGGCGGGCACCATCTGGTAGAGCACGAGACGGTTGATCCCCTCGTCGTTCACCCAATCGAGCCAGAGCCACGGGATGTTCGGATTGGGCGCCCCGAACACATCGAGACACCACTCCTGCCACCGGGGAGTATCTGCCGGTGGCGGGAAGCGCACGTCCTTCGAGACGGCAATGTCCATTAGAACAGGGCCGTGACTTTGGCGGGCCCCGAGGCGGCCGCATCGGTTACCAAAGCGGCGTAATTGGTATCCGTGACGGTCGCGTCCGCATCGAGTTTCGCGGTGAGCACCCGAAGATTGGTGATCATCTTGTTGACTTCAGTCCGGAGGGTGAACAACTCCTCCGCCACCGCGCCACCCCGGGCCATCGGGCGGACGGGAATGTCTGCTGGATTCGCCATCGGAAGTCTCCGTCATGGGGTGGGTCCGGGGGGAGCCCGTGTGACTCCCCACCTCCCCACCGTCAGGGCTTACTGTTCGGTCTTGCTGTTCGCGTAGCAGAACTTCTTCCGGTTCAGAATGACCATCTGCGCCAGTTGGGACACCGGGAAGACGTAGCCGCTGGAGTCGATCAGCCGAATGCCGTCGCCCCATGCCATGCCGCTACCATCCACCTTGGGCATCACATCCAGCTTCCGCACCGCGGTCGAGTCGAACCCGAACACCCAACTGGACGGCACCCGCTTGGTGACCACCCGCTTGATGCCGCCGGTCTTGATGCTGCCATCCAGTTCGAGCGCGAACGGATCGCTGAACCGGAGTGCGGCCTGCTGGAGGGCCAGCACGTCGCGATCCACGCCCGGGGCCATGAACAGCCGATCCATGGTGCCCCCGCCCTGGAACTCGATCTCCTGCTTGAAGCGATGCAGATCGATCCCGCTGAACCGGGTGGCCGTGGTGGTGCTGTAGGCCGCGTTCCAGTTGGGTACCGTCGAGCCCGAGAGCGAATGGACAGTCGTGGTGAGGGCCATGTCGATCAGGCCCGTCATGCCCTTGTTCCAGTCGGTGTCACCGAGCACGGTGTTGCCGAGCGCGTTGGCCTTGGTCACGTTGTCGTTGTCGGCCGAGGTGACGGAGCCGTTCCAGGTCACGGTGATGGACGGGGTGGCCGAACTCACCGCCGTCACCTGTCCGATGGCATTCGCCACCAGGGCGCCGGCCCGGACCAGGGCGACCCAATCGTTCACCTTGAACTTGTCGGCGATGAGTGCCGCATTGGTGATGGTGCTCTGGCCATACGCGAACTTCAGGGTGTAGGTCCCCGAGGACTGGGTGGCCACGGTGGAGGTCTGCGCCAGGGCCGCGGTGCTGAGACCGTAGAAGTAATCGCCCCAGTGCCGCGCCATGTCCTGCACTTTCTTCTTGCCCTGGTACACGATCTGGCGGACCAGTTCCGCGCCCCGCTGGTGCTGATCGAGCAGTTGCGCGGTCACCGAGGCGGTGAACCGGCCGCTGAACAGCACATAGTTGAGGGTCAGTTCTTCGACGTTCGGCGAGAAGGGCCGAGCTTCGAGGGAGCCTTCGTCGATGGACGCGATGCCCGCGCCCTCGTTGATGTCGAGCGGGACGGTGAATTCGCGAGCCGATACGTCGATGGAGTAGGGCTTGATGGAATCCATCATGTCCCACTCGGGGACTGCGAAGCCGTAGCCGGTCGCGAGTTCCCCCTGGACCTTCCGCCAGATCTTGTTGACGCTGGACGAGGAGGTCGTGACGGTATAAGTAGCCTGTGCCATGGTCTTTCTCTGAGAGGGGAGGCGTCCCCGTCAGGGAATCAGCCGCCCGTGAGTTCCTTGACCAGCTCCCGGAGCCGGTCGTCGTGTTCCTGTGCAGACTTCGGACGTTCCCGGGAGGTCGAGGAGGCTCCGCTGGGGACCGGCGTACCACTGGGCACGGCGGGGGGGGCGGTGGGCGACTTGAGAGCCGCCTGGTTCTTCGCCACGATCTCCGACTGCTTCTTCGTTTCGGTCATGCGATCGGCCTCGCGTTTGGCGCGGGCGACCACGGTCCGGATCAGCGCCAGGTTGGCCACCAACTCGCCGGCCTGGAATTGGCCTTCCGGATCATCTTCAGCAGCCGGGATGATCAACCCGGCATCTTTCAGGGCCCACAACTCATCGATCAGGCTGGCGGATTCCACTCCACCCCCCAATTCGTCGGCGATTTGGCTGATGTACCTGCCAACCGCTTCCTTCCATTGGGGTTCCAGCGACTGGAGGCGCGTCTGCTGTTGCAGGGCGTTCTCCTGCTGGTCGCGCCGGTTCAACTGGGCCAGGAGGTTTTCTTTCTCCAGTCGTTCCGCCAGGACCGGCAGATCCTGCCGGAACTGGTATATATTCTCCAGCACCTTCTCATCGGGCGCTTGGAACACCTCGGAAACCTTGGTAAGCAAGGTAGTCCGAAGTTGTTCTGCTGCTTGCAGTTGCGCCCTCAAGTCGTTCTGTGTCGCCAGCGACTGCTGACGGAACTGTACGATTTGTTGACGGTCCGCCACATGGCTGTGCTGGAATCGCTTCCAGGCATCAGGCTGGAACGTGACGGTGCCATCGGGCTGGACAGCGGCGCCTTCAGGACGGAAGTCGCGGCCATCGGCCTTGAAGGCCAACGGTGTTGGGGCTGGAGGTACTTCGGCCGGGTCCGCGGGGGTGCCGTCCGCCTTGAGGGCCGGGGGGGTTCCTGCGGCAGGCGTGTCTCCCGTGGTGGTCGGGGCGAGCGGAGACCCGGAAGCGGGGGTACCGCTTGCGGATTCCGACTCGGCGTCCTCGGGATCGTCGGCCCAGAGCCCGGCCAGCTCCTCCTGGCTCAGTCCGAAGCGTTCCACGGGGTCCGCAGACGTACCACTGGTCGATTCTACACTAGCCGGTTCATTCGCCACTGTCAAGTCCCTTTCGTGATGGTGTCCAGTCACTGTCGTTTCGAGGGCACACCTGTGGCCTGCTTCCTACAAGACGCATCGGGGGCGGGCCTGGGAACGGTCGTCACTGGCAAAGGGTCACTCGGACCCGTGTCTCGGTGAGGCCATGCGCCGTCCAGGGCGGTCCCGTCAGCGATAGGTCATATTCCAGGTACCGTTAGATCTCATGTGCCGATCCTCACAGTCATCCGGTGCAACCGATCCTCGTGGTCCTTCTCACGCCGGCGGTCACCGTGCTTTTTGGCCGCCGCGTGGGCGGCGGCGAAGGACCGGCTTTCGGCTCCGTCCGTGTGTTTGTGCACCGCGTTGAATACGGCCCGGAACCGCTTTTTCTGGGCGTGGCTGTACTGGTCGGTCTGGTCCCGTGGCAGATCCGCGAGCGTCGCGTACATTGTCGTCTCCAAAGATGGATTCCCATGCGCCCACCGGGATGGTCCC
>CALMOP010000312.1 GCA_937871775.1 uncultured Gemmatimonadota bacterium
CCGGCGGACCTGCTCCGGAAGGCAGTCGGGCTGGACCTGTCCGTGGCCACGCCCGCCCTCGATGAGCTGGAATGGCAGCGCTGGCTGGCGGCGGAGCCCCGGGGCTACAGCTTCGTGGCCCCCATTGCGCGCGAGGTGGTGAATCGCGACATGGTGACCGCCGGCCAGCGGGAGAGGATCCTGGCCCAGCGCCCGGCGCACTGAACCGAGCCCTTCCGCCAGCATTGCCCCGGCCCCTTCACAGATTCGGAAGGATCCCCGCCTTCTCCCCACCCGCTTGATCAGCGCTTGATGCTCCTGTGGCATCCTCCCGCGTAGCCGAACGACCGACTCACCCCTGTCCCACGGGAGGTACCCCATGTCTCGTCTCGTTTCCCCGGCCCTCGTCCTTGCAGTGATGCTGGGCGCCTGTTCCGAACCAGAGTCGGATCCCACCGCCGCCGCCCTCAGCCGGGCCGGAGCCGCCGTCACACCGACACCCCTGGTGGAGATTCCGGGCGGGGCGCCGCTCCGCTTCTGGCCCTTCGTCCAGGCCGGCCTGACCGGCATCGGCGAAGATCCGATCAATCTGGTATTCCAGGGCGCGGCCGATCCGACCAACATCCGGGCTGCCCTGATGGCGCTGGACGGCGACCGGAGCGCCTATGGGTTCCCGCCGGTCGCCCCGTTCGACTGCACCTGGACCGATGCCATCGGTGGTGTCATGGCCTCGTATGCGGACGGCCCGGGCTGGACCGGCGGTGCGATTCAACTGGCCTGCGGACCCTATGGCCCGATCCGGTTCCACCTGCGCCTGTTCGATGCCGGAGCCTCGGTAATCGGCAACGCGCACTTCGAGGTGGTGATCCCCGGCACCGCCGACCATCAGGTGCTCAGCTGGGAACTGGCGGAACAGCTGGTCGCCGTCGACCTGATCCGGACCGGCTTGCTCGATCCCGCCGCCCCACTGACCCAGACCGGCGGCATCAACCCGGCGCCCTTCCGGGAGATCATTGCACCCATCTACAACGGCCTGCCGGCCGCGCTGCGGTCGCTGATCGGCGGCCCCCTCGGCGACGTGACCGCCGCCGTGCCGATTGCGACCGACGGTCGGGCTACCGTGGCCCATTTCACTCACCGCTACCGCGGGCCGGTGCGCGGCTCTCACGAGGAGCTGACGCTGACCTATGGCCAGGTCATCCCCAAGCCGTTCTGTGCCGCTCCCGGGGACCTGATCTATGTGACTGGACCGGTAAGCCTGAGCCACGAGGTGCGGCTCGAAGACGGTCAGGTGCGGATGAGCTTCTCGGCCAAGGGGCAGCTGCAGGTCACCCCCGTGGACCAGACCGGCACGCCCACCGGACCCACCGTGAGTGCGGAGGTCGGGGAGCAGCAGTGGGGCTACGCCACGGCCCGCGAGCACCAGATCGGGACCTGGCAGCGTCAGGTGCTGCTGCCGGTGACGGCCCCCGGGAACGGTTCACACCGCATTACCCTCGTGGTTGGCACCGAGGGCCACGACCGCTTCGAGGTGCAGGACCGCTGCGCCCCGTAGCGAGAAGGGGATTCGGGGATTGCCCGAATGCGGGAATGGAACTGTGGAATGGACGTGGCACCACCCGGATGGCCGGGATCGTCGGAGCGATCCGGACTTACGGCAGCGGGGTGGTGCTGCGGTCCCGCGGTGGCCGCTTGACCGCGGTGACACCGAACTGGGGCGTGGCCCAGAGGTACTCGTCGGTCAGCGCCTCGGGGGGGAGCAGGCGTCCGGCGAAGTGCTCCCGGAACCCGGCCCGTGAGAGCAACGCGGCCCCGAAGCCCACCGTGGCCAGCAGCCAGGTGATCAGGATCGCCATGGCCAGGACCAGGGTCCCCGCCACCGGCACCCAGCCAAAGACCACCCAGCCCAGCCAGAGCGCCAGCACCCCGGCCAGTCCGACGATGACGTAGCGATAGCTGTTGGCCGACGCGATGGCCGCTCCCTGGGCCAGCTGTCGGCGGGTCAGCGATTCACCCATCGCGTGCGCCACCGAGAGGAACCCGCCCAGGATGGCCAGGACCAGCAGCAGGGTGAAGACGATCACCGCGAATGGCACCAGCAGGATCCCGGCGACGCTGAGCACCAGACCGACAACCAGCATGCCGAAGGTCGGCAGCACCAGCACCTGGCCCAGCAGCCCGACCAGCAGGGCTCGGCTGAAGGAATGCAGCACCGTGTCGCTCACCACTTCGAGCGGTTGCCGCACGAACAGCACCAGCCCGACACCCACCAGCATCAGGGTGAAGAACACCCCGGTAACTCCCGCGGCGTTCCTGGCGGCACGGATCCAGCCCGGGGCAGGGGGAGCCGCCGCCTGCCCGCCCGGCTCGAGATGGTGATGTGGTGGATCGAGGGTCCGGATCCGGCCCCTGATGTCGCCGCCCAGGTCCCGCACCTGCCCGGCCACCGACAACACGTCGCCGAGGATCACCGCCCCCGGATGCGCGATGACGTCACCCTCGACGGTGGTCAGGTTTCCCGCGACGGTGCCGAACACATCTGCGTTACCCCGGATCACGAGCAGATGGCCCGGGATGCGCTCAGCGCTGCCGACCCCGAACGGCCCCAACTGGACCTGGCCTCCGGGCACCGTGATCCGGAGTGCCTCGCCCCGCAGCCTGGCCGCCGCGCGCAGCATGGGGGCCAGCCGCGCCGGCTCCGACAGGTCACCCAGGTCTATCGTCAATCCGCCCGGCGCGGCCGCGGCGACCGGCAGGGGGGTTGTCTGACCGCCTCCCGGTGCACTGAGTCCCGCCACCCGGCCGCGGATCAGCGTGGCCAGCGCTCCCTCCTCCCGGGAGGTTCCCTCCGGCTGCCAGCGCTCCAGCAGTGACAGGGCGGCCGGAGTCTCGAGTCGTGAGGCATCGAGAGCCAGCCTGAGCCAGGCGGCTTCGAAAGCGCCCCCTGCCGGTACCCGCCCGACAAAGCGTCCATCGATCCGGAACTGGTTTTCCACCAAGGCAAGGGTGATCGCTCCACCACTCTGATAGTCAAACGTGACGGCGGCAGACCCGCTGCCGATGGCCACGGTATGGGCGGTGACCACCTGATCCTGGGCCTGGTCCGGCGCGATGAACTGCTCCAGGCGTTCCAGCCGGAGCTTCCATTCGAGATCGGTATCGCGAGGGATGTTGGCGACGGCGGCGGTCGGGGCCAGCAACAGGCCCCCGGCGGTCAGGATCAGGTAGTGGAACCTAGCGGACGGCACGGGCGACCTGGGGCGCCTCCGGGAACGCCAGCAGCCGCCGCAGCAGGATCACACCCCCGGCGTACAGGGGAGTCACCGCCGCGGCTACGGCCAGCATCCGACCGGGAGTCATCACCACCCGAAGCGCGGAATACCAGGGCTGCTGCTGCAACTGGGCGGATCCCTGGGCCACGACCTGCCAGAACAGCTGCTGGCCCTGGCTGAACAGCCAGGGTCCGACTCCGGTGATCACATCCTGGTGGCCAGCGGCCCAGGCGGCACTGGCGGCCAGCGAACCGCCCAGCATGATGGAAACCCCCGCCGCAATCCCGACCCCCATCGGATTGCCCAGGAAGCGGTGATGCCACGCCCGCCAGGCACCGGCCAGGCTGGTCACCGGCAGCTCCACCCGATCCAGGACCCGGTCCGCGA
Source organism: uncultured Gemmatimonadota bacterium (assembly GCA_937871775.1). Classification (GTDB taxonomy): domain Bacteria; phylum Gemmatimonadota; class Gemmatimonadetes; order Gemmatimonadales; family GWC2-71-9; genus JADJOM01. Next base: position 3,639 of record CALMOP010000312.1, read on the forward strand.
ATCCGGACCGCGGATCAAACAGGGGCAACGCCTCCAGCCGCATTACCAGCACCCGCTCCTGGTCGGCCAGCGCCCGGCACTCGGGACAGTCGCGCAGGTGCGCTTCCCGCCGGGCCGGCAGGACTCCGGCCACCCACTGATCCAGATCGTCGGGGGTGAGATGCTCGGCCGGAGTGATTCGTCCCGGCAGCCGGGCCAGTACCCGATCAGCGAAGTCCGGGGGCGGGGCGGTCCGGGGCAAGACACTCAGCGCCAGCACCACGTCGCGGGTTTCCTCCGCAACGGTCAGGCAGTGTTCGCATGTTTCGAGGTGAGACGTCCGCTCATCGGGGAGAATGCCGTCCAGCCAGAGATCGAGCTCGTCAGGGCTCAGGTGCAGGGTCGGCTCATTCATACGGCAGCTTTACGGCCTCGCGGAGCACGGGTTTCAGTCGCGCAGATGGGTCAGCATCTCCCGCAATTCGTGCCGAGCCCGATGGATGTAGGTCTTCACGGTTCCCAGTGGCAGGTCGAGCATACTGGCGATTTCCTCGTAGGCCAGGCCCTCGACGTGCCGCAGCATGATGCATGAGCGGTACTCGGGTCGGAGTTGTCCGATGGCCCGCTCGATGGCGCTGCCCAGCTCCCGGGCCTCCAGCTCCGCCAGGGGGCTTTCTCCCCGGTCGCCCACCTGCAGCGCGGTGGCCTCGATGTCCTCGGCGGTGGTCGCGTGCGGCGCGCCATCAATGGAGAGGGTGTTCAGTTCGCGCCGTCGCAGGTGATCGATGGCCGCGTTGTTGGCGATCTTGAAGATCCAGCTCGAGAACTTGAACTCCGGCCGGTACGAGGCGATGGCGTTGAGCGTCTTGATGAAGGTCTCCTGGGCCAGGTCCTCCGCCAGCTGTCGATCGCGCACCATGCGGAGAATCAGCGAGAAGATGGGCCGCTCGTAGCGCCGGATCAGCTCCCGATAGGCGGCCTCCCGGCCCTCCCGCGCCAGCACGACGATTTCCTGATCCGTCGCCGAGGCGAGATCGGGCAACTCAGCCATGGCGGTCGCCACGGCTTGCCACCCGGTTGATCCGAGAACTACATTGCGCGCCTATGTTGGCCACGGAGAGTAAGTTACCAGTCGAAGGCGGGCCCGCAAAGCGGGCCTACGTCCGGGCCATGTTCGGCGCCATCGCGCCGACCTACGATCGGCTGAACCGAATCATCAGTCTCAATCTCGATCAGCACTGGCGACGCTGCGCCGTGGCCCGGCTCGATTGGCAGCGAAAGCCGCGGGGGCGCTATCTGGACCTGTGCGCCGGCACCCTCGATTTCGGCGCAATCCTGGCCCGGCAAGCGGGCTTTCAGGGCCAGGTCACGGGGGCGGATTTCGTTCCGGCCATGCTGCAGCGGGGGCGGCACAAGGCCGCTGGGCTGCAACCGGTGACTGCCGATGCGCTGGCGCTGCCCTTTCCCGACGCCAGCTTCGACGGCGCCATGGTCGGTTGGGGGATGCGCAATCTGGTGGATCTGGATGAGGGGCTGCGAGAGGCCGCCCGGGTGCTTCGCCCCGGGGCCCGGCTGGCGATCCTCGAGATGAGCATCCCCGAGCGGCAGCCGATGCGGGGGCTGTTCCTGTGGTACTTCGAGCAGGTGCTGCCCCGGATCGGCCGGCTGTTGTCCCATCACGCGACGGCCTATCAGTGGCTCCCCGATTCCACCCGGGTCTTCCCGGGAACGGCCGCAGTCGCCGAGCGCATGCAGCTGGCGGGGTTCGGTTCGATCGAGATCCGTTGCTTCCTGGGTGGCTGCACCGCGTTGCATGTGGGGGTAAGACAATGAAGCGGATGACATGGCACGCTCGCCTCTTACCTCCTCGCCTTCTCGCCTCCTCGCCCTGTTGCCTCCGCGCCTCAAGGCCAACCCGCTCATGACTCTCGACACCCTGCAGGACTTCATCGTCGCGATCGATCAGGCCGGCGAACTGGTCCGGGTGCGGGAACCGGTGGCCTGCCGGCTGGAAATCGCGGAAATCGCCGACCGGTGCATGAAGAGTCCGGGCGGCGGGCCGGCCCTGCTGTTCGAGCAGCCGCTGCTCGATGACGGGCGCCCCAGCGCGTTTCCGGTGGCCATCAACCTGTTCGGGTCGCTCCGCCGGATGAGTCTGGCGCTGGGGGTGGAGCGGCTGGATCAGATCGCCGACCGCATCAGCGAGCTGCTCGAGCTCAAGGTACCGGACGGGCTCCTGGGAAAGCTGGCGCTGCTGCCCCGGCTGGCCGAGGTGGCCAAGTTCCCGCCCCGCACCCGGAGCGGGCGCCCCGCCTGCCAGGAGGTGGTGTGGCGGGACCAGGAGATCGACCTCGGCCGGCTGCCATTCCTGACCACCTGGCCCCAGGATGGTGGCCGTTACATCACCCTGCCGATGGTGATCACCACCGATCCGGCGAGCGGCATCCGCAACGTCGGCATGTACCGGGTCCAGGTGCAGGGACCCCGCGAGCTGGCCATGCACTGGCAGCGCCACAAGGTGGGGGCCCATCACTGGCGCGCCATGGCCGAGCGGGGCGAGCGGATGCCGGTCGCGATCGCGGTCGGCGCCGACCCCGCCAGTGTCTATGCCGCGTCGGCGCCCCTGCCGCCCACCATCGACGAGTTCCTGTTCGCGGGCTTCCTGCGCCGGGCCCCGGTGGAGCTGGCCCGGGCGGTCAGCTGTGATCTGGAGGTGCCCGCGGAGGCGGAGTTCGTCATCGAAGGTTACATCGATCCGGCGGAGCCGCTGGTGACCGAGGGACCCTTCGGGGACCACACCGGGTTCTATTCACTGGCGGATCTGTATCCGCGGGTGCACGTCACCGCGGTCACCATGCGGAAGTCGCCGGTCTACATTGCGACCCTGGTCGGCCGGCCGCCGATGGAGGACTACTACCTCGGCCATGCTACCGAGCGGATCTTCCTGCCGCTGCTCCGCCTCACCGTGCCGGAGATCGTGGATTACCACATGCCGGCCTGCGGCATCTTCCACAACCTGGTCTTCGTGTCGATCGACAAGCAGTATCCCGGGCAGGCCTACAAGGTGATGAACGCGCTGTGGGGAGCCGGGCTCATGTCGCTGGCCAAGCTGATCGTGGTGCTGGACAAGGACGTGAATGTGCAGGACCCGGACGAGGCCTGGTGGATCGCGCTGAACCATATCGACCCGGAGCGCGACGTCCGCTTCACCCGCGGACCGGTGGACGTGCTGGACCACGCCAGCCAGCACTTCACCTTCGGCAGCAAGATGGGCATCGATGCCACGCGCAAGTGGAAGGACGAGGGATTTACCCGCGAATGGCCGGAACGGATGATCATGGACGAGGCGACCCGGCGTCGGGTGGACGAACTGTGGCCACGACTCGGGATCGCTCTGCAATCGCGGCGGGAACCATGAGTCCGGAGCCGCTGCCCGGCGGTGCGCCTCCGGCCACGCCCGCCGCGGCGCTGGGGCGGGAAGGGCAGACCTACGGCGGCGGGTCGCTGCTGGTACGCTATATCAACTTCGTGAAGCTGCCCCACACCCTGTTCGCCCTGCCGTTTGCCCTGCTCGGTGTGGTGCAGGCGTCGAGCGAGGCCCGGGTGACCGGACGCCTGGTGCTGCTGGTGGTTCTGGCCTTCAGCTCGGCCCGCTGGGTGGCCATGGGGTTCAACCGCATCGTCGACCGGGAATTCGACGCCCGGAATCCGCGGACCGAAAACCGGGAGCTGCCGCGAGGATCGCTGACGCTCACCCAGGCCTGGATGTCGGTCCTGCTGGCCGGCCTCCTGTTCCTGCTCAGCGCGGCACTGCTCAATCCGCTGTGCCTGTATCTCAGTCCGGTGGCGCTGACGTGGGTGATGCTCTACAGTCTGAGCAAGCGGTTCACCTGGTGGCCTCACCTGT
>CALMOP010000313.1 GCA_937871775.1 uncultured Gemmatimonadota bacterium
CCCAGACGGCCCGGATACGAGCGGCGATGACAGCGCTGCGGTAGGGGTGGTAGGGACGGTAGGGACGGTAGGGACGGTAGGGACGGTAGGGGCGGTAGGGGCGGTAGGGGCGGTAATGGTGGTAATGGTGGTAATGGTGGTAAACGGGTCTACCGCCGTACCGCCGTACCGCCTACCGCCTCCCCTTTCCCCTTTCCCATTCTCCCCGTATCGTCCTGCCATCCTCCAGCCGCGAGCCTCGATTCCCCGTGCCGGACCTGCTGGCGCAACTCAACCATGCCCTCGCCGGACGCTATCGGGTCGAGCGCGCCCTGGGGACCGGGGGGATGGCCACCGTCTATCTCGCCCAGGACCTGAAGCACGATCGCCAGGTGGCGCTCAAGCTGCTCAAGCCCGAGCTGGCCGCGGTGCTTGGCGCCGAGCGGTTCGTGCAGGAGATCAAGACCACCGCGAGTTTGCAGCACCCTCATATTCTGCCGTTGTTTGACTCGGGCATCCTGCCGGACGAGCGTACCGGCGACCCATCGGGTCGCCCCTTCTACATCATGCCCTACATCCAGGGCGAGACGCTCCGCGACAAGCTCAATCGCGAGACTCAACTCGGCGTGGACGAGGCGGTGCGGATCGCGCGCGAGGTGGCCGACGCGCTGGACTACGCCCACCGGCACGGGGTGATCCATCGCGACATCAAGCCCGAGAACATCCTGCTGCACGACGGTCGGCCGATGGTGGCGGACTTCGGCATCGCGCTCGCGCTGAGCGCGGCGGCCGGCGGCCGCCTGACCGAGACCGGGCTCTCGCTGGGCACCCCGCACTACATGAGCCCCGAACAGGCCACGGCGGAGAAGGAAATTACCGCCCGGTCGGATGGGTATTCGCTCGGGGCCGTGCTGTTCGAGATGCTGGTCGGGAATCCGCCGCACCTGGGCGGGTCGGCGCAGCAGATCATCATGAAGATCATCGTCGAGCCGGCGGAGCCGGTGACGAAGTTCCGGAAGGCGGTGCCGCCGAACGTCGCCGCCGCGGTGGCCAAGTCGCTGGAGAAGCTCCCCGCCGACCGGTTCGAGAGTGCGAAGGCGTTCGCCGATGCGCTCGGGAATCCGGCCTTCACCACCGCGAGCACGGCCGGAAGCAGCGCCGGTGCCCTGGCGGGCCGCCGCGCGGTGCCGCAGTCCCTGTTCGGGGCCACGGCGGTTGTCGCCGGCGTCGCGCTGGCGGGGTGGGTCTGGAGCGGCTCCCGGCCAACGCCGCCGCCGGTCCAGCGGGCCCGCTTTACGGTGGCCGTTGGCGACAGCGCCCGGCTGCGGAACGACCAGTACGGCGTGAATATCGCCATTTCGTCGGACGGGTCCCAGCTCGCCTGGGTCGGCGGATCCACCCGCCGGCTCTACGTTCGGGCCCTCAACGACCTGGTTCCCAGGGCGCTGGAGGGGACGGACAACGCGATGAACCCGCAGTTCTCGCCCGACGGCAAGTGGTTGGCGTTCGTCACCGAGGGCCGGTTGAAACGGCTCCCGCTCTCGGGCGGGCCCCTCGCGACCATCGCCGAGAATGTCGCGAACTATTCGTGGGGGGACGGCGGTGCCGTGGTGTTCGCTGGGGTCATCGCGGGCATCAATGCCGGACTCTGGCGGGTGAGCGCCGCCGGAGGGCAGCCCGAGCGCCTGACAACGCCCGACAGCACCCGACGGGAGGTCTCCCACTATTGGCCCCAGCTTCTGCCGGGCGGGAAGGCCGTGCTGTTCGATCTTCGCTATGGGACCTCGGAGACCGATACGCTGGCCGTGCTCCGACTGGGTGACCGCCACGTGCAGCGTCTCGGCATCCAGGGTACCAACCCCCGCTTCACATCGACGGGGCTTCTGCTGTTCGGGCGGCCCGACGGGGTGGTGACGGCCATTCGGTTCGATCCGCGAAGCCTGCGCGTTATCAAACCCGCGGTCCCGGTCCTGGAAAACGTTCCGGTCACGCCCGGCGCGGCGCTCGGCCAGGGTGGAGGGATGGCCCTCGCGCTCGCGGGCAACGGGACCCTGGTGTACGCCCAGCAGCGAGCGGAGGCACAGCTCGTCCTCGTCGATCGCCGGGGACGCTCCCGGCCGCTGCGGCCGGAGCGGGAAGCGTACTCCGACCCCCGGTTTTCGCCGGACGGCACGCGGATCGCCATGACCATTGTGGGGTCTGGTGGTGGCCCCGACATCTGGATCGAGTACCGTGCCGCCGGGACCCTCACCCGGCTGACCAGCGATGGCAGGAGCGATCGGCCCTCGTGGACGCCCGATGGGCGCCGGGTCGCGTGGCGAGCGAAAGGCGACAGCAACGCGTTCGACATCAAGTGGGCCCCGGCGGATGGCAGCGGAGCGGTTGACACGCTGTTCACGAACGGCTGGAGCGTGGCCTTCGCACCGTCCGGCAAGGCCGCCTTCACCAACACCGTGCACCCTGCGACCGCATCCGACATTGATCTGGTGTCGCTCGACTCGGCTCGTCGCAGGACCACATTGGTCAGCACACCGGCCAGCGAGGTGGCACCGAAGCCATCGCCGGATGGCCGGTGGCTGGCGTTCGTGTCGAGCCGGTCGGGCCGATACGAGGTTTATGTGCGCGCCGTCGAGGGTCCCGCGGGACTGCATCAGATCTCCACCAGCGGCGGCTACGAGCCGGTGTGGGCGCCCAATGGCCGGGAACTGTTCTTCCGCGCCGCCGACAGGCTCTTGTCCGCGACCATCGCCACTACACCAGACTTCGCGGTCATGCGGCGCGACACACTGTTCGAGGACGGGTTCCGGTTGGGAGGCAATACCGCCGGTTACGATGTCTCGCCCGATGGCCAGACCTTCGTGATGGTGAAGCCGGTCGGCGGCGAGACGCCACCGGTCATCGTGCTGGGGTGGCTGGACGAGCTGCGGGAACGGATGGGGCTGGCAGCAGGGCAGTGAGGCCGCAGCACCGGATGCGGTAGGGGCGGTAGAGGCGCCCTTACCGCCCCTACCGCCCCTACCGCTTCTACCGCCGCCCGGTTCAGGGCGTGAGCGGGTAGGCGCTCGGAAGGCTGTTGCCCATCGGGATCTCTACACTTGCGTTCAGGCAGGCCGGGTGGCCGAAACCGCCGGCGCTCACCCCGTTGGTAATGTCAAAGATGATGTTGTCTTTCCCGACGGGGCCAGCGACGCCGGCCGGGACCTTGTCCAGGTTGAGCGCGTCACGCACCCGCCACGCAATATTGTGGTCGGCGCAGGAGGTGTCCCCGCTGAGCCCGACCGCGCCGATGACCTCGCCGGTTGCGACGTCATACAGCGCCAGCCCGCCCCCGAAGACGTTGATCCCGCCCGGCTTCTTGCCGACCATGAAGTCTTTTTCGGTGCCGTACTGGGACTGCCTGCCGCCATATACGACCTCGGGGTCCACGGGGTTGCTCTCCTGCAGGCCGAAGAGGCTGCCACCCGGCTGCACGGCGCTGTACAGATTCGCCGTCGACAGGGCGAACCCGTCGAGGCTGAAGGCGTTGGCCGTGTTGGCCTTCTGGGCCGAGATGGCGCGGCTGCCGAGCCACTGATCGTCCACCTCGGCCCCGCTGAACGCCACGGCCACGACGACGCCCCGGCGGTCCACAACCGTGGCCCACATCGGGAAGTTCAGGCCGCCGTTGGTCGTCGACACCGCGGTGGCAAGTGCCACCTGCAGCGCGGCATGGGACACGATCGGGTTGGGCGTGTAGGTGCGGATCCGGTTTTCTGATGCGGGGCTGGTGGGGCTGTCGCTGCAGCCGGTCGCGGCGATGAGCGCGCACGCGGCGATGCCGGCGCGCGCGGCCCTGAAGGTACTATCGGGATATCTCATTGGTGGATGCCCTCCGGTGGTGGGGAAATGCCGTACTTCCGTACTGGACTGGCGAATTAACGCGGCGGATCGCGCCATCACGTCGACGCCCAGCCGCCAGGCGGCGACGTGGGACTCCGACACTGCGTAGTGCCAAACGGCGGGGTCTTCGAGATGGGCGGGACCGCCGCCGCGAAAATTGGGTGCCCCTCTTTCGTTCAGGAGAAACCAGAGTTAGGCGCCGATCGAGCGACTGTCAATCTGTGGCGCCCGTGCTATGGCGCCCGCGCCTCACGAGTGGGGCCGGGTCATGAGCATTCTCAACGCACTTGATGCGCCCCGAATTCCAGCCGAAGTGCTCACCCGCACTGGCTTGAGCGAGCCTTATCGCAAGGCACACGATTGCTTCATGGGCGCCGGCAGGGATTCCGCGGCAGCCGCCGGCCTCGCTCCCGTTACGGGACCAGGTCGCTGGCGGAGAAGTGCCGCTTGATCCAGTCCACCCAGAGACGGGTACGCTCGCGGGCATTCACCGGATCGGATGAGGCGTGGGTGCGGCCGCGGAAGCCGACGAACTCGGTCTCCACGCCATTGTCTTTCATCGCGCGATACAGCGCGAAGGCCTGGGTGGGCGGGACCCGGAAGTCCTCCATGTTCGACATCACCAGGGTGGGCGTCCGGATGCGGGTCGCATAGGTGATGGGCGACTGCTCGCGGTAGGCCTGCTGGCGCCCGTCGGTCCAGGGGGAGCCTCCAAGGAAGTACCGCAACGTGATGCTGCCGTCGCCGAAGTTGTATTGATCCTCCCAGTTCGTGACCGGCGCGCCGGCCATCGCCGCCTGCCACTCGTCCGGATAGGTGCCGATCAGCCAGCTGGTCATGAAGCCGCCGTACGACCAACCGGTAACCGCGGTGCGCGTCGGGTCGACGTACGGCCGGCCGCGCAGCATCGCGACCCCGGCCATTACATCCCGCCCCGGGCCGGCCCCCGCGTCGTTGACGATCGCCGCCATGTAGCTGTTGCCGAGGTTGTCGCTCCCCCGATAATTGGGCTGGAACACGACCCAGCCCTCGGCGGCCATCAATTGGGCCAGCGCGCTGAACGAGAGCTTTGATGCCGACGTCGGGCCGCCATGAATCAGCAGGACCAGCGGGTAGCGCCGGTCGGGCGTGAAGCCGGGCGGCAGCAAGACGACCCCGTCGGCTTCCATCCCATCCGATTGCCAGGTGACCCGATCGGGCTGGCCCCAGGCGATGTCCCTTGCCCACGCGTTGAAGTCGGTGAGTCGGCGCGGCCTGGCCCCGGGAGAATCCATGAGGTACAACTCCGACGGCCGGTCCGGCGTGGTGGCCGTGAACGCGATCGCCGGACTGCGGCTCGCGACGGCGATGTCGTAGCCGAACGCCCCGTTGATGACCAGGTCACCGGTATCCAGCCGGCGCGCGGGGCCCTGCAGTGGCTGGACCCACGCCCCGACGGTGGTGCGGTCGTTGCCGACGACCAGCAGCGACTTGCCGTCGGGCATCCACTGGGCGCCGAAGAGGTTGCGGTCGAGCGCGCGGGTCAGGCTCCGACTCGCCCCTCCACTCGAGGGGGCGATCCACACCTCGTTCACCCATCCCAGGTCAGCGCGTCCCTCCCGCGGGTACCAGTAGGCCACCGACTTGCCATCCGGGGAAAAGACCGGGTTGTTCTCGAACCGACGTGCCGGGGTGAGGGAGCGAATCGCGCCGGTGGCGACATCCAGGACCTGGATGTGCACCGAATCGAGCTTGCCGGTCTCCGGGGCGACGGCCGCAACGAAGGCGATCTGCTTCCCATCGGGCGCCCAGCTCAGCCCCGAGGGGGGGCTGCCTGGCGGAAGCACGAATTCGAGCGACCAGGGGCCGCTGGTGAGGCGCCGGGACGTCGCGCTGTCGGTATCGATGAGCCAGATGTGCTGCGGCTGGATGTTCTCCCGCAGGAACAGGTCCTGCGCGCCCACCGTGAAGGTCGTCAGATGCCTGGCTTCCCCCTCGCGTTTCGGCGCTTCATCAGCGGCGGCGTAGGCAATGGCACGGCCATCGGGGCGCCAGCTGTAGTGTTCGACGCCGGTTGGATGCGAGGTGAGGCGCCGGGTCTCACCCCCGCCCATCGGCAGCAACCAGACCTGCATCAGGCCTGTGCTATCGGGCGTGAGGAAGGCAAGCACCTTGCCATCCGGAGAGAACCGGGCCTGAGCCACGGTGTGGCGGCCAACGGTGAGTTGCCGCGCCGTTCCCGTCGCCACCTCCACCGCATACAGCTCCGACTCGTTCTTGTCGGTGTCGTAGTTGGACCGGGTCACGGTCACCACGACGGTGCGGCCGTCCGGCGCGATCTCGACGCCGCCGACGCCCACGATGCGGCGGAGCTGGTCCAGGGTGAAGGGCTGCTGTGCCGCCAGTGGCCCGGCCACGAGCGCGAGGAGCGGCAGGTACCTGATGAAGGAGCGTGCTGCGGGCATCGGAGATTCCGGTCGGGGAGAGCTATCGGCAGCGCCGTGGCCAGCCTTCAGTTGTGCAGGCGGTGTGTGGTGTCCGCCGACTGGTCCCTGGCGAGGAGCAAGTCGTCGCAGAGTGCCTGGTCGTGCCGCGAACTCACAGCCGCTCGAGCAGCCTCTGGAATCGGGGGTCGCCGCGCAGACTGTCGAAGTCGGAATCGTTCTCGAGCCAGGCCCGGTGCCCGAAGCCGTTCTGGACCGCCTTCTCCAGGCATCCCAGCGCGTCGTCAGCCTGTCCACCCAGCGCATAGACACAGGCGACGTTGTACAGCACCCCGGAGTCCTCGGGGTCCAGCGCGAGCGCCCGGCCGGCCCACTCCAGGGCACGCTGTCGTTGGCCCAGCTGGATCATGGCGGCGGCACTGAGATAGAGGGCCCGGGCATCATCGGGGTTGAGCTCGAGGTGCTTTTCGGCCAACTGCAGTCCTTGGCGCAACGTCGCCTCGGCTTCCTCGGTGCGATTGAGGCTCCGCAGGGACTGCGCCGCCAGCTGCGCCGCCTGGTAGTCCTCCGGGCGAACTCGGGATGCCTCCTGATACTGCAGTGCCGCGTCGTTGTGCTTCCCCTGCTGGAACAGGGCCCGGGCGAAGAAGTAATGGGCCTCGAACAGCTTCGGATTCAAGCGGATGGCGGTCTGGAATTCGCGCTCGGCTTCGTCATAGCGCTTGATCAGGGACAGCGCCAGGCCTCGGGATGCGTGCGCCTCGGCCAGGTCGGGGCCAAGTTCGAGCGCCTGCTTGCTGTGCTGATCGGCGCCCTCCAGGTTGGCGCGGCTGCCATCCCAGTACATGTACAGGAAGGAGCAGCAGTCGGCCGCGCCGGCGTGGGCGATGGCATAGCCCGGATCGATCTCCAGGGCCCGCTCGAACATCCGCCGCGCGAACTGAATGCCGGTCCGGCGGAACTGATGAAAGAACTGCCGGCCCCGCAGGTAGTAGTCGTAGGCCTGCACGTCGGCAGCGGGGACCTGCTCGATGGCGCGCTTCTCCTCGTCGCTCAACATCACCCGCAGCGCCTTGACGATGCTCTGGGCGATCTCGTCCTGGATGGCGAAGACGTCTTCCATGTCGCGATCGTATCGCTCCGACCAGAGATGGTAGCCGTCCGTGACCTTGATCAGCTGGGCGGTGATGCGGAGCCGATTGCCCGCCTTCCGCACACTGCCT
>CALMOP010000314.1 GCA_937871775.1 uncultured Gemmatimonadota bacterium
GGCGCCGGGCAGGCTCTGGACGATGTCGCGACCCCGTTCACCCGCCAGCCGCCGCGCCAGGGGGTCCCGGAACAATGCATCGGGCCGGTCGCTCTCTTCCGCCCGATACCAGGCTACCCATCGGGCCGTGTCGGACACATTGCGGACCGTCATGCCTCGGCCTTCTTGAAGACCCGGAACAGGTACGCCAGTGAAGGAAACAGGACCAGGGCACCGAGCCCGAGCGCGCCCAGGGTCAGGTGCAGCGTGACGGCGGGAGCGGCGGCATCGCGAATCTTGAGCCCGGGTGGCAGGATCCAGGGATACTGGGCCGCGACCCAGCCCCACAGGATGCAGCTGACCTGGACGATCGCTGCCACTCGCGCCAGCACATAACGGCGCTGCCACAGGGCCCAGAGCGCGGTAATGGCACTCAGGCCGGTCAGCAGGTGGACCGGCAGGGCCCGGGGAGACGCCACCAGCCCGGACCACACCAGGGGTGCGTCCCGCCAGGCCAGGGCCAGCGTGGTCATCGCGGTGACGAACACCGCCGCCCCAGACCCCAGGGCTCGGCGGCGGAAGTCCTCTCGCAGGTCCTCCTCCCGGGCCTCGAGGGTCAGGTAGACCGCCGCCTCGAAGGCGAACAGGGCCAGAGTGAACCCTCCGACACTGGCGGCGAACGGGGTCAGCCAGGGGCGTACATAGCCCGCCACGAAGCCGGCTCCTCCGGGTACCTCGACCCGGCCGGCGGCGATGGTGCCCACCGCCATGCCGAGGACCAGCGGGGTGACCAGGCTGGCGATGGCGAAGACCCGGCCCCAGCGGCGCTGGGCCGGTTCATCGTCGCCGCCGTAGCTGCGAAACGTGAACGCCGACCCCCGCAGCACGATCCCGACCAGTATCAGTGTGAGGGGCAGGTGCAAGGCGATCGTCAGCCGGGCGAAGGCCGGTGGAAAGCAGGTAAACAGCAAGACCACCACCAGGATCAGCCAGACATGATTGGCCTCCCACACCGGGCCGATGGCGTGGGCCACCAGATGCCGCTGCCGCCCGCTGCGGGGTCCCCGGGCCAGGAGATCCCAGACCCCACCGCCAAAGTCCGCGCCCGCAAGGATCACATAGGCGTTCAGGGCGAGCGCCATCGCGCCCGCCACCACATCCGCGGCCGTCCACGTCGGCATGCCTCAGCCCCCTGTCGGGTGGTACAGCCGGTGCCAGTCGGTGTGCCTGGGGCTGCGGATGACCTGGGCATACAGCAGCCAGGCCACCACCAGGCCGAGGAACAGATACAGCGCAGTGAAGCCGGCGAAGGTCCAGGTCAGGCCCGGCATCGGTGTCACGGCGTCGCTGGTCCGGAGGATCCCCTGGATGATCCAGGGCTGCCGTCCCACTTCGGTCACCGTCCAGCCGGCCTCGATGGCCACGAAGCCCAGGGGCCCCGCGGCGGCGATGGCCCGCAGCAGCCAGCGCTGCTCCGCCAGGTTTCGGCGAGTGGCCAAAGCCCACAGGCCCCACGCCGCCACCAGGGCCATGGCGGTGCCCAGGCCGACCATGACCTGGAACGCGAGGTGGACCACCGGCACGTTAGGCCAATCTGCCTCGGGCGTCTGGTCGAGCCCGGCTACCACCGCCTGGGGGTCGTGATGGGCCAGCAGGGACAGGCCGTACGGCACCTCGATGGCGAAGCGGGTGCGCCGGGCCGCCAGGTCCGGCCAGCCGCCGATGGTGAGGGGCGCCTCGGCCCTGGTCTCGAACAGGGCCTCGGCCGCGGCGAGCTTGGTCGGTTGATACTCAGCGAGATTACGGGCGCTGAGATCACCCGAGAGTGGTTGCAGCAACGCGGCCGGCGCCCCGACCAGGAGGCCCAGGGTCAGCGCGCGGCGATGAAACCCGTTCAGCGGGTCGCGGAGCAGCAACAGGGCATGGATGCCCGCGACGGCGAGCCCGGTGGCGGCGTAGGCGGCGAGGGTCATGTGCAGGGTCTGCTGTAGCGCCGCGGGATTGGCCATCGCCGCCAGCGGCTGGAGGTGTGCCGGCCGGCCGGCGACCAGGTCGAACCCGGTGGGGGTGTTCATCCAGGCGTTGGCGATCACCACGAACACCCCCGAGATCATGCCGGACAGGGCGACCAGTCCGCCCGCGTACAGATGCGCCCGGGGGGAGATCCGGTCCCAGCCGTAGAGGTAGATGCCCAGGAAGATGGCCTCGGTGAAGAAGGCGAATCCCTCCAGCGAGAACGGCATGCCGATGATGGGACCGGCAAATTCCATGAACCAGGGCCACAGCAGGCCGAGTTCGAAACTCAGGACCGTTCCCGACACCGCGCCGACCGCGAACAGGATCGCGGTGCCCCGGGCCCACCGCTGCGCCAGCTCCCGGTCAATCGGGTCGCCGGTCTGGAGCCAGCGGCGCTCCGCGGCGACCATGAGCAGCGGCATCCCGATCCCCACCACGGCAAAGAGGATGTGAAAGGCCAGCGACATGGCCATCTGGAAACGGGCCGCGAGGAGGTCAGACATGTTGGTAGAAGCTCAGGGTGTGGTCAGGCCGATGACCGACACGGTGGCAGGGGCTCAGGGTGTGCCGACGCTGATGACCGCGCAGCCTGCTCGCGGGCCGGCGTTACCGGACGGGTCGGACCGCTCGTCGTCCTGACCGGCGTGCAGAATGAGGGCGCTCCCCGGTACTCCGATCGAGGCGGGCCCTGGTCGCAGGATCACTCCGGGAATCGCGAACTGGAGTCGGGCCTCCCCATCGCGGCCCACTTGGAGATTCGGCAGGTCTCCCAGGTGTGGACCATCGGGATTGAGCCGGCCATGGGCTTTGCCGCCGGGGTTCAGATGCCCTCCGGCCGTGGCGAAGTCCGGCGGGGCGCAGGCCGGCTTGGCGTGCAGGTGCATGCCGTGGAGGCCCGGCGTGAGGCCGGTGACGGTGACGGTGATTTCCACCGCTTTCATGCCGGTCATGAACGTCATATCGTGGGCGCCGGCCGTTTGCGCGTCCACTTCGCGCAGTTCGACCGTGCCGGTGATACCGTCGCCCGCGAGCGTGGCTTTCGCACGGGCGCTTTGCTGGGCGGACACGCTGAATGCGCCGGCGACGACGAGCGCCGCCGACAGGGTGAGACCGAAACGCAGGAATCGACGAGACATAGGGCACGGTCCTTTCAATTGGGGGTTGCAGTTCGATTATGCCAGAAGTGTCGCGGGTTGTTCTGTTTGATATCGACGGCACGCTGATCCATTCGGGTCGCGCCGGCGTGCGCGGCATGAATGCCGCGTTCCTGAGGCTGTACGGCGTGATGGGCGCGCTGGATCAGGTCTCTCTTGCCGGCCGGACCGACCGCGCCATCGTCGGCGAGGTGCTGCGCGGGTTCGGCCACCAGGTGACCGACGCGGCCGTGCGCGCGCTGCGCGAGGCGTACCTCGAACACCTGGCCATGGAACTGTCGCAACCGGTGCCTGGCGCCGAGGTGCTGCCCGGAGTCCTGGCCGTGCTCGACGCGCTCGAGTCGAGAGACGATGTGGCGGTGGGATTGCTGACCG
>CALMOP010000315.1 GCA_937871775.1 uncultured Gemmatimonadota bacterium
CACCACGCACCACGCACCACGCACCACGCACCACGCACCACGCACCACGCACCACGCACCACGCACCACGCTGCTTACGCCGGAGCCCCGACTTGCCCGACGAGATCCTGCACCGCATCTCCACCGAGGGCGCCGATCCGGTACTGTTCACCGGCGTCAACGATGCCAACCTGTTCGAGCTGACCCGCAGCACCGGGGTTCGGGCGACCCTGCGGGGAGACACCCTGACCCTGGGGGGGAGTCTGGAGCAGGTCGAGCGGGCGACGTCGGTGGTGCAGGGGATGCTGGATCTGGCCCGGATGGGGGAGTCGGTGACGCTGGAGGATGTGGCCCGGCTGTTCGTGTCGGGGCCGGCGGCCGATGCGCTTGGCACCGGGGAGCAGAAGATCGTGCTGCCGGGGTTGCGTCGGGTGATCGCGCCCAAGACACCAGGCCAGCGCGAGTATCTCGCGGCCATTGCCACCAACGACGTGGTGGTGGGGATCGGCCCCGCCGGCACCGGCAAGACCTACCTGGCCGTCGCCAAGGCAGTGGAGGCGCTGGCCCGCAAGCGGGTCCGCCGGATCATCCTGGCCCGGCCGGCGGTCGAGGCCGGCGAGTCGTTGGGTTTTCTCCCCGGCGATATCCAGGCCAAGGTCGATCCGTATCTGCGGCCGCTGTACGATGCGCTCGAGGACATGATGCCCCAGGACCGGGTCCAGAAGGCTCTGGAGTCGCGCATCATCGAGATCGCACCGCTGGCCTACATGCGGGGCCGCACCCTGGCGGACGCGTTCATCATCCTGGACGAAGCCCAGAACGCCACCGTCGCGCAGATGAAGATGTTCCTGACTCGGCTCGGAGTGAACAGCAAGGTCGTGGTCACCGGTGACAAGACCCAGATCGACCTGCCCCGCCGCGAGGAATCGGGCCTGATCCAGATCGAGCGGATCCTGCCGGGGGTGGACGGGATCGGGTTCTGCTACCTGGACGAGACCGACGTGGTCCGCCACCGGCTGGTGCGGGAGATCATCAAGGCCTATGCCGAGGACCAGCACGGCTAGATCGCCCGTCCGGGGCGTGGGCCGACCACCGGTGCAGGTAGGAGCCGATCGGGTCCGGCTGCCGCTGTCCGGGCCCCGGGTCCGCAGCATCGTGGAGGCCGTGCTCCGGGGCGAACGCCGTGCCGCCGCGGTCGCGGTCACCTTCGTGGGCCCGACGGCCATGCGGCGGCTGCACCGGAAATGGAAGGGTGGCGATCGAGCCACCGACGTGCTGGCCTTTGCCTGGCAATCGCCCGGGGCGGGGCTGACCGGAGACATCTACGTCTGCGCCGCCGTGGCTCGGCGGCAGGCGGTGGAGTTCGGGGTGCCGTGGCGTCAGGAAGTGGCGCGGCTGGTCATTCACGGTACCCTGCATCTGCTGGGATACGATCACGCCGACGGCGCAGGCCGCAGCCGTTCGGCGATGTGGCGGCGGCAGGAGCGCTATGTGAAGGCACTCGCGTGATCGCGACGCTGCATTACCTGATCCTGCCGGCGGCCATCCTGCTGCTCTCGATCTGGGCCGCCTGGCTGTCGCTGGCGGCCGAGACCGACGCCGAGGTGCCCCGCATCCTGGCGGACCAGCACCAGCCCGGGCGGCGCGGGCTGCCGCCGGCTCGGGCGCTCTACGTCAGCCATCTGGCCCTGCTGGTGCTGGCCGGCGCCGCGGCCGGTCTGGCCTCCGGGTGGTGGACCCGGGGAGTGCTGGGCGGCGTGCTGCGGCTGGCGCTGGGAGTGGTGCTGGTGTGGATCGTGGCCAGCGTGCTCCCTCGGGTGCTCGCCGCAGTGGCTCCCGAACTGCCTCCGCTGGTGCGGCCCGGCGCCCTCCGCTCGCTGTGGCCGTTCCGGCCGGTCCTGGCCCTGATCGCGTGGGCCGACGGCCGGTTGCGGCCCCCGGTCACCCCGGTGAGCCGGGAGAGCGGCCCGGTGCGGCGGGAGATGCTGCTGGGGCTGTTCTCCCTCGCCGACATGACCGTGGCGGAAGTGATGACCCCGCGAATCGATATCGTGGCGGTCGACACGGCGGCGGCCTCCAGCGAGGTCATCACCACCCTGCGCCGGTCGGAGCACGCGCGCATCCTGGTCTACGACGGCCACCCCGACGCGGTGGCCGGGGTGGTCTACGCCAAGGACATGCTGGCCCGCCTGCCCGACGGCGATGACACCGCGGACTGGCGCCTGCTGATCCGCCCCGCCGCGTTTGTTCCCGAAGGCAAGACCCTCGATCGCCAGCTGCGGGACTTTCAGCGGGGCCCGAGCCATCTCGCCGTCGTGGTGGATGAGTTCGGGGGCACCGCTGGGCTCATCACCCTCGAGGATATTCTCGAGGAGGTCGTGGGCGAGATTCAGGATGAACATGACGTCGATGAGCCTCAGCCGGTCCAGGAGGACAGCGAGGGTCACCTGCACGTGCAGGGCGGGGTTCCGCTGCACGAGCTGGAGGCGCTGCTCGGCCACAGCTTCAACCGGGAGGATGTGACCACCGTGGGTGGCCTGGTGATGGACCTCTGTGGTCGGGTGCCGCGGAGCGGCGAGCGCCTCGAAGTGGATGGCATCGCGATCGTGGTGGAGCAGGTGGCCCGGCGGCGGGTGCGCCGGGTCCAGGTGACCCGGCCGGCCCGCACCGCAGCGGCCGCCGAGGAGCACAACCCATGATCTGGGTGGCCCTGCTGCTGGGATTGGGGCTGGCGATTCTGGGCGCGGTGGCCGGCACCGCGCTGGTGTCGCTCAGCCGGCTGGAGTTGACCCGCGCGGTCGCGGGCCAGCTGCGGGGCGGCCCCGGATCGCTGTCGTGGCTGGCCGAAATGGAGGAATACCTCGGGGTCACCGCGGTGCTCACCGCGCTGGGCATGGTGCTGGTCGGGGCCTCGGTGCCGGTGCTGCTGGTCGGCTACACCCGGACCGCACTGGCCCTGCTGCTGGTGCTGGTGGCCATGCCGCTGGTCCTGCTGTCGGGATACCTGATTCCCCGCTGGCTGGTCCGGCCTCGCGCCCAGGCGCTCCGCTCGCTGGTCCTGCTGGGTCTCAAACCCCTGGCCCGGGTGGTGGGACTGGTGCTGCCGGCCCGCCCGGTGCCGGGTGCCCGCGAACTCCGGTCGGTGTGGCGCGAAGGCGCCGCGGCCGGCCTGGCGCCGGATGATGAGCTGATCATGGTCGGCGGGGTGATCACCTTCACCGAGCGCCAGGTGCGTGAGGTCATGACCCCGCGAACCGATATGGTGGCGGTCTCCGAGGACGATGCCATCGAGGACATCGCCCAGGTTTTCTCCCAGAGCGGCTACACCCGGCTCCCGGTGTATCGTGGCACCCTGGATGAGATCGCCGGGATGCTCCACGCCTTCGATCTCTTCAAGCTGCAGCCGGGGGACCGCCTGCCGGTGCGCCCGGTCGCCAGCTGTCCCGCCGGCCGGACCTGCGGCGACCTGCTGCTCGACATGCAGCGGGAGCGCCGGCACCTGGCCGTGGTGCTTGACGAATTCGGGGGCACCCTGGGGCTGGTGACGCTGGAGGATCTGCTGGAGCAGCTGGTCGGCGAGATCTTCGACGAATACGACACTCCCGAAGCCGTCGGGTCCGGCCCGGGCTCCCAGCTGTTCGAGGCCGACGGCAGCGTGCCGGTCGCGGCGGTGGAGGAACGGTTTGCCCTGACGCTGCCCCAGGCCAGGACCAGCACCGTCGCCGGCGTCCTGACCGAGCTGGCGGGCCGGATTCCCATGGTGGGCGAGCGGTTCCTGATCCGCGGCCTCGAATTCGAGGTCCTGCAGGCTTCGCCGATGCGGGTGGAACGGGTGGCCATCCGGCGCGGCTCTCCGGTGCCAGTGCTCCTGGCACCACCTCTCGCGGAGGCCGGCCAGTGATCGGGCGGACCGCGAGCATCGTCCGTTCCATGATCGAGCTCATCCGCCGCGGCAATCTGCGCGGCTTTCTCGCGCTGGCGGCCGAGGCGGAGCCGGCCGACCTGGGCGAGGTGCTCTCGTCGCTGGACGACGAGCAGCGGCTCGAGGTGGTCCAGGCCATGCCGGCAGAACTCTCCGGTGCGGCGCTGGTGGAGATGGCCGACGAGAGCCAGGCCGAGGAGACCCTGGGGAGCCTGGCCGAGATGGCCCCGGGCCGGGCGGGCGACATCATCGAGGGGCTGCCGGACGATGAAGCCGCCGACCTGATCGGGGGGCTGGAGCCCGAGAGCCAGGAACGGGTCCTCGCCGAGCTGGACGACCGTACCGAGATCGAGGAGCTGCTCCGCTACGACCCGGAGACCGCCGGTGGCCTGATGACCGCCCAGATGGCCACGGTCCGGGTCGACGACTCCACCACCGAAGCGATCGAGTCCCTGCGCCGGCAGGCGATGGAACTGGAGGACTTCTCCCAGGTGTATGTCGTCGATGACGACGCGCACCTGCTCGGCATCATGCCCATCCAGCGGCTGGTGACCAGCCCGGTGGGCCGCCGGGTGCGGGAGATGATGGAGGAGACCGAGATCCGGGCTGCGCCGGAGCTGGGTCAGGAAGAAGGGGCTCGGCTGATGAGCGGCTACAAC
>CALMOP010000316.1 GCA_937871775.1 uncultured Gemmatimonadota bacterium
GATCCCTACCGGGCCGCGGAGGGCGCCGATCCGCTGGTCATCGTGACCGAGTGGCTGGTGTACCGCAATCCCGATTTCGAGCGGCTCAGGTCGTTGCTGCGACAGCCGGTGGTGGTGGACGGCCGCAACCTCTACGACCCGGAACGCATGGCGGCGCTGGGGTTCCGTTACCAGGGCATCGGTCGGGGTCGGCCCACGTGCGCCTCCTGATCACCGGGGCGGCGGGGTTTCTCGGCTCGCATCTCAGCGACCGGTTCGTGACCGAGGGCCACGAGGTGATCGGGATGGACAACCTGATCACCGGGCGGCGGGAGAACCTGGCCCACCTGGCGGGCCATCCCCGGTTCCAGCTGGTGATCCACGATGTCAGCCGCTACATCGGGGTGGATGGTCCGCTGGACGGTATCCTGCATTTCGCGTCGCCAGCGAGCCCGATCGACTACCTTGAGCTGCCGATCCAGACACTGAAGGTCGGCTCCCTGGGGACCCACAATGCGCTGGGTCTGGCCAAGGCCAAGGGCGCCCGGTTTCTGCTGGCCTCGACCTCCGAGGTGTACGGCGACCCGGAGGTGCATCCCCAGCCGGAGAGCTACTGGGGGCATGTGAACCCGGTGGGTCCCCGGGGCGTCTACGACGAAGCGAAGCGGTTTGCCGAAGCGATGACCATGGCCTACCATCGCTATCATGGCATCGAGACCCGCATCGCCCGGATCTTCAACACCTACGGACCCCGGATGCGGGCCCGGGATGGGCGGGTGGTGTCCAACTTCGTGGTTCAGGCGCTGCGGGGCGAACCACTGACGATCTACGGTGACGGTCAGCAGACCCGGTCCTTCTGCTACATGTCGGACCTGGTCGAGGGGATCTACCAGCTGTTCAACAGTCCCCATCGGGATCCGACCAACCTGGGGAACCCGGCGGAGTTCACCATCCTCCAGCTGGCCGAACAGATCCTGACGCTGACCGGGTCGTCCTCGGTGCTGGAGCGGCGGCCGCTCCCCACGGATGATCCCAGGGTCCGCCGGCCGGATATCACCCGGGCCCGGACCCTGCTCGGCTGGGAGCCCCGGGTCGGCTTGAGCGAAGGGCTGGTCCACACCGTAGCCCATTTCCGGGACCGGGCGGACTGACGGTCGCGGTACTGTTTCCACACTGGGGAGGCTCTACGACCGATTCCATCGTGCCCATGCCCGGTTCCGGTAGACCGATGCGGGTCAGTATCGAGCCACTGATCAATCAGGCCCGCGAGCGCTTCGCGCTGCAGGACTACTACGGCGCAATCCATCTGTTGCAGGAGATTGTCGAGTCGGGCCGGAGCTTTGCGGACTGCCACCATCTGCTGGGGTTGTGCTACGCGCTGCTGGGCCAGTCGCAGCGGGCGCTGGAGCACTTCGGCAGGGCGCTGACCCTCAACCCGCGGTACATCGAAGCCCACATTCACCGCGGCATTCTCCTCAATGATCTGGGGCGCACCGACGAAGCCACCGAGGCGTTCCGCGACGCGGCCGCGCACAACGTTCCCCAGGAGTCCGGCTTCCCGGCCCACGTGGCCGCGAACCTGGCAAACCACCATGCCCTGCTGGCCACCGCCTACGCCGAGGCCGGGGCCCTGCAGCACGCCATCGAGGAGTACCGCCGGGCGGTGGACCTGGGCCCCAACTTCGCAGATATCCGCTATCGCCTGGCCCGGGCGCTGCTCGAAGCGGGCGATGTGCTGTCGGCGCGCGATGAACTGGAGCGGGTGGTCCGGGATCGCCCCAATTTCGTTGATGCGCTGGCCTCACTGGGACTGGCGCGCTACCTGTCCGGTGACGTGACCGGGGCCCAGCAGGTCTGGCGTGAGTGCCTGCTGGCCCGGCCCAAGAATGCCCGGGTCGAGGCCTATCTGGCCATGCTGGAGCGGTCCTCCGAGTGAGTCGCCGACTGCTGCCGGCGACGCTGCTGCTGCTGGGCTCCTGCGTCGGCGCCGCGGCCGATCATGAGGGTCTGGGTGACACCGCCTACGAGCAGGGGGAGTATCCGACGGCGCTGCAGGAGTATCGCGCCGCCGCCCGGGGCAAGGATGACGCCCAGACCCTGGCCAAGCTGGGAGCGGCGGCGCTCAAGGTCGCGGACTTCCGGGAGGCCGCCGATGCCTACCTCCGCCTGGCGCAGGCGGACCGCACCCGGGTGTCGGAGGCGGCCCGCGGATTGGAGCTGGTCGCCCGGGGCGCCACCCGGGCCGAGTTGGGTCCGGCGCTCCAGGCGGCGGTGGAAGGGCTGCGGCGGCTGGCTCCGGAGCGGGTGAACCCGCGCAACACCATGGCCCTGATGCGGAACGGCAACCTGGAACCGCCGGAGGTGGTCGGGATCGGGCCGCTGGCCCTGGCCGCGGCCGGTGATGCCGCGGGGGTGGATCAGATGCTGATGGCCTACGGCGGCGCGCTCCAGAGCACCACGGCCTGCGCCGATGCGGCGGACGTGTACCTGACGGTGCTGCGCCGGTCCCGGGACGCCGGGCTCCGGGGCCGGGCGATCGAGGGCCTCGGGACCTGTGGGGCCCAGCTCGGGGAAGAGGCCCTGTTGGTGGGGCACGCGGACATCGCCGCCCAGTGGTTCACCCGGGTCATCCGGGTCGATTCCAGCTCGCTCCGGGGGCGCCGGGCCTATGTGGGTCTGGGGGATGCGCGGTTGGCCCAGGGGGATCTGCTGGGGGCCACCATCGCCTATGAGACAGCGCGGCGGGGCGGGACCCGGGATTCCATCAGCGACGCGGCCGCTGAACGATTGGAACGGTTGGGCGCTCGGGTTCCCGGGGGAGACAGCACGCCATGAAAGGACGGAGTCTGTTGAATCGGCTGCCACTGGTCGGGCTGGCGATGGTGCTCGCACTGGGATGTGGAGGTGGCAGTCGACCCGTCACCAGCGCCACGCCGGTCGCCTCGGGCTTGTCCCGGGCAGCAGTGGATTCGCTCTGGGGGCGGGCCCTGTGGTTATACGGTTGGGGCCATTGGGCGAAAGCCCAGACCCTCTTCGAACGGATCCTGCTGGAAGTCCCGGCGGGGGACAGCCTGGTCGCCGAGGCGCGGTTCCGGGTCGGCGAGTGCCAGTTGGCTGAGGGCAGCCAGTTGCAGGCTGCCCATGAGTTCCGAAAGGTCTCGGACGAGATGCCCAATGCCCGGCTGGCTCCCGAGGCGCTGCTCCGGGCAGGGGATGCTTATCGCGACCTGTGGCGCCGTCCGGAACTGGACCCCACGTATGGCCAGACCGCGCTCGCGGCCTACACCGAACTGGTCAACCGCTATCCCGACTCCAGGGCGGCAGCCCGAGCCAAAGTCCGGATCGCGGACCTGGAGGAGGACTTCGCCACCAAACAGTTCAAGGCGGCGCAGTACTACTATAGGCTGAAGGCCTACGACTCCGCGATTCTCTACTTCAAGGATATCGCCGCTACCTATCCCCGCGCCGCGGTCACCCCCAGGGCCCTGCTGCGACTGGTCCAGGCCTATCACGCCCTGGGATACGCCGAAGACGTCCGGGAGACCTGCGGCTACATCCGGCAGTTCCACCCCACGACGCCCGGGCTCGAAACTCACTGCCCGCTGCCGCGGGATCCCACCGCGGCGACCTCCACCCGCTGATCCGGGCCGGGTGACCGGCATGACCATGATCGGCCTCTTCGGCGGTTCCTTCGATCCGATCCATCACGGCCATCTGGTGGTGGCCCGCACTGTCCTGGAGCGGCTGGATCTGGCACAGATCCGGTTCATGCCGGCCCGATCGCAGCCGCTCAAGTCCGGTCATGGAGCGAGTCCGGAGCAACGGGCCCGGCTGGTGTCACTCGCCATCGCCGGAGCCCCCGGGTTCGCGCTGGAGCCGCTGGAGCTGGACCGGCCCGGGCCGTCGTACACCGTCGAGACGCTACGGGAGCTGCACCGCCGGGAGCCGGGCCAGGGCTTCGCCCTCCTGATCGGGGCTGATGCCGCCGCCGAGCTGCCCCGCTGGCGGGAGGCGGACCGACTCCCCGAATTGGCCAGACTTGTGGTGTTCGCGCGCCCCGGCGCCGCGGTCCCGACCCTGCCCTGGCCGATCCACATGGTGGCCGTCCCGGCCATCGACATTTCGGCCACCGAGATCCGGCGTCGGGTCGGGGCGGGGCTCCCGATCCGGTACTGGGTGCCCGACCCGGTCGAGGAGGCCATCCGGGTGGAGCGGTTATATTCGTCCGATGCTTAAAAGCCTGCTCACGAAAGTCTTCGGTACCAGATTCCAGCGTGAAGTCCGGAGGATCCAGCCGCTCGTCGACGCCATCCGGCATCACGAGGCGGTTCTCACATCCTACTCCGAGGAGCAGCTCCGAGGGCAGACCGCGGTGTTCCGGGAGCGTCTGGCCGCGCGGCTCGGGGCCGGCAAGGAAGAGCTGGAGCGGGTGCGCCAGCAGCGGCACGACTGTCCCGATCCCGCGGAACGGGACCGCCTGGATGAGCGGCTGCATCAGCTGGAACGCGGCTACCGGAAGGACTTGTCGGCGCTGCTGACCGAGATTCTGCCCGAGGTCTTCGCGACGGTCCGTGAGGCGGCTCGGCGACTGGTCGGGGCCGGGGTCGTGGTGACCGGCCACGAGTTGGCCTGGGACATGGTGCCCTACGATGTGCAGCTGGTGGGCGGGATCGTGCTGCATCAGGGGCGGATCGCGGAAATGGCCACCGGCGAGGGCAAGACCCTGGTGGCGACCCTGCCGCTGTATCTCAATGCCCTGGCCGGACGGGGGGCCCACCTGGTCACGGTGAACAACTACCTGGCCCGGCGCGACTCCCAGTGGATGGGGCACCTCTATCGCTATCTCGGCCTCACCGTCGGCTGCCTCGACGATACCGAGCCGTCGTCCCCGGAGCGGCGGGCGGCCTACCTCGCGGACATCACCTACGGGACCAACAACGAGTTCGGGTTCGACTACCTGCGCGACAACATGGTGTTCTCCCTGGAACAGCGGGTCCAGCGGGAGCACGCCTATGCCATTATCGACGAGGTGGATTCGATCCTGATCGACGAGGCCCGCACCCCGCTCATCATCTCGGGTCCGGTGGGGAACGAGAAGGACGAGAAGTACGCCCAGTTCAACCGCCAGGTCGTGGAACTGGTGCGGCGCCAGACGGCGGTGGTCAACACCCTGATCGCCGAAGCCGAGCCGCTGCTGGACAATCCGAAGACCCTGTCCGACGCCGCCCTCAAGCTCTACATCGCCCGGCTGGGCATGCCCAAGAACAAGAAGCTCCTGAAGTTCCTCAACGAGACCGGGGTGAAGAGCGCGGTCCAGCGGATGGAGCTGGACCACATCGCCGACCGGAAACTGCCGATCCGGCAGCAGACCATGCGGGAGCTGGAGGAGGCGCTGTATTTCGTGCTCGACGAGAAGGGGCATGCCGTGCACCTGACGGATCAGGGCGCCACGGCGATGTCACCCAACGAACCGGGACTGTTCCTGGTCCCGGACATCTCCGAGCTGGTCCACAGCATCGACCGCGATCCCGCGCTCAGCCCGGCCGATCGGGTGGCGCGGCGGCGGGAGGTGGAAGCCGAATACGCGCTCAAGAGCGAGAAGCTCCACATCATCCACAAGCTGCTGCAGGCCCACGCCCTGTACGAAAAAGAAGTCGACTACCTGGTCCAGGACGGCCTGGTAGTGATCGTGGACGAGTTCACCGGACGGGTGATGCCGGGGCGCCGCTGGGCCGACGGCCTGCACCAGGCGGTC
>CALMOP010000317.1 GCA_937871775.1 uncultured Gemmatimonadota bacterium
ACCGTGGCCGGAGTGCCAGCGCGACTCCGGGCCTACCGGCTGGGCTCGCCGGAACACGATGAAGCCGAACTGGCCGTCTACTTCCGCGGCGGGGACAGGGGCCATGGCAGCTATCCCGCAGGGCGCTTCGTCGAATTGCTGCCCGGGAATGACGGTGCCCTGGTCCTGGATTTCAATCGGGCCCGGAACCCGTTCTGCGCCTACTCCCCCGCCCTCCCGTGCCCGGCACCCTGGCCGGGGAACAGCCTCGCCGTCCCGGTGACTGCCGGCGAACGCTACGCCGTGGCTGCCCCATGATCCTGTCCCCCGGCCTGCTGCTGCTGGGCCTGATCGCCGGGCCCCCGCCGGTGACGGGGGAGTGGCGCGCCACCCTGGATCTTGCGGGCGGCGAACTCCGGTTCGCGGTGATCATCGAGGGGGAACCGCCTCGCAGTCGAGCCCGGCTCTGCAACGGGGGGGAGTGCCAGCCCTTCTCCCGAGTCGCCTGGACGGGGGACAGCCTGGTGCTCGACCTGGCCGATTACGCCGCCTCAATCAGCGTGGTGCTGCGCCAGGATTCACTGATCGGCGTGTATCACAATGTCGGCCGGCGGGGGCCCCGCAGCATCCCCTTCCGCGCCGATCGAGGCCGCTGGGCGTTCGATCGGGGCAGCGCGGCGTTCTACGGGCGGTGGGACGCCTGGTTCCTCAACGGATTCGACCAGAGCCCGCGGATCCTGGAATTCCATCCCGGGGCCCAGGGGTTGGAGGGAACCGTGATCTCCAATGCGGGGGACTACGGAACCTTCTGGGGCACCGTCGTCGGGGACAGCTTCGCCATCGCCCACTTCGACGGATCCTATGTGTACCTGCTGGCCGGCCGGCTCGAAGGCGATACCCTGCGTGGAACCTTCCACGCGGGGCTTCGGGCCCGGACCAGTTTCGTCGCCACGCGCAGCCGCGGCGGCCGTCATCTCACGCCTCCCGGCGAGGTGACCCGGGCCGACACCGCGACCCCCTTCGGCTGGCGATTCCCCGACCTGGAGGGACGCCTGGTCGAGGCGGGGCAGTTCCGGGGCCGAGTGGTGCTGCTCGATCTGTTCGGGAGCTGGTGCCCCAACTGCCACGACGCCGCACCGGCGCTGGTCGACCTGTATCGACGTTACCATGGCCAGGGCCTCGACGTGGTCGGGGTCGCGTTCGAGGTGGCCGGCGACACCGTCCATGACGCCCCGCTGGTGCGGCGCTTCCGGGACAAGTTCGCCATCCCGTTCCCGCTGCTGCTGGGCGGGGTGAGCGAGACCGACGCGGTCGGGGCCGCCTTGCCACAGCTGGACGGGTTTACCGCCTATCCCACGCTGGTGTTCATCGACCGTCACGGGCGAGTGCGGCACATCCATGCGGGGTTCTATGGCGCTGCGACCGGCAGCCTGGAGCGGGCGCTCCGGGAGGAACTCGCCCGCGAGGTGGAGCGGTTGCTCGGGGAGCAGTGAGGATTCGCGATTGGCGATTGATGATTGACGATTGCCGGATGCTGGGATTGATGCCAGGGGCGGAAACATTCGACCATCGCCTCCAGTCCAGGGACAATACTGGCAATCGTCAATCGTCAATCGAACATTGGCAACAATTGAAAATTGCCAGTCGGCAGTCGTTATTTCTTCAAGACCACTACGACCCCGGTCGCCTCCCGGTCGACCTTGAAGCCGATCCATTCGCCCGCCAGGGCGTGGCCCGGGACGCCGCACAGCATCCAGTACCAGCCCGCCTGGTCGGCGACAAAGGTGGTGAGGTCCTTCTGCCCCGGCCTGAGACCGGCGGTCACGGC
Organism: uncultured Gemmatimonadota bacterium; assembly: GCA_937871775.1. Lineage (GTDB taxonomy): Bacteria > Gemmatimonadota > Gemmatimonadetes > Gemmatimonadales > GWC2-71-9 > JADJOM01. The sequence continues at coordinate 1,808 of CALMOP010000317.1, forward strand.
GCGGCTCAGGGCGTTCTCCAGCGAGGGGTGCCCACCCTCCAGCGGCAGCTTCTCCCGCTCCACCATGACCACCAGGCTGTGGCTGGCAGCGGTATCCCGGTTGACCCAGGTCCAGCGCACCGTCCAGTTCAACGGCACGACCAGCTGCACGTCACCGCGGTGGTGGCCGTTCAAGGTGGGGCCACTGTCACCGGGCGTGGCGGCCAGGTCGAGGGTGACGGTCCGGGCCGCGGGGTCGACCTGAACCCAGGACGGAAGCGAGTCGATTGGCGGCGGGGACATCCCGAGCGACAGCAGCAACGCGAACAGCACGGCAACTCCTGGCGTTGGCGTTTTTCCCAGCGACACGATAATGTATGCGGCTGACCCTCCCCTTCCTATCTTCTCTTCCGGAGTTTCCGATGGCCGGTCTGCTCGACCGTGAACGCATCATCGCCCCTCCCGGGTACAATCGCTGGCTGGTGCCGCCGGCCGCGCTGGCGATTCACCTTTGCATCGGCATGGCCTACGGGTTCAGCGTCTTCTGGCTGCCCCTGAGCCGGGCGATCGGGATCACGGCGCCACAGGCCTGTCCGGCCGACGCCGGATTCTTCCAGCAGCTGGTGACCGTCACCTGCGACTGGAAGATCAGCATGCTCAGTATCATGTACTCCCTGTTCTTCTTTTTCCTGGGGAGTTCCGCCGCGGTCTTCGGCGGCTGGCTCGAGCGGGTCGGCCCGCGGCGGGCTGGAGTGGCCGCCGCCTTCTGCTGGGGGGGAGGGTTCTTCCTGTCCGCCCTCGGGATTCGCACTCACCAGCTGTGGCTGATGTGGCTTGGCTCCGGCGTGATCGGCGGGTGCGGCCTGGGACTCGGCTACATCTCCCCGGTGTCGACGCTGATCAAGTGGTTCCCCGACCGCCGCGGCATGGCCACGGGGATGGCCATCATGGGCTTCGGCGGCGGGGCCCTGATCGGCTCGCCGCTGGCCGACCTGCTGATGAGGCGGTTCGCCACCGCGACCTCGGTGGGGGTGTTCGAGACCTTCCTGACCATGGGGGCCATCTACTTCGTGGCGATGCTGTGCGGCGCCTTCGGATATCGGGTGCCCCCGGCCGACTGGAAGCCGGCGGGCTGGACGCCGACGGTGACGCGTCGGGCCATGGTGACCCAGGGCCACGTCCACGTGCATACCGCATGGCGGACCCCGCAGTTCTGGATGCTGTGGGGCGTCCTGTGTCTCAATGTCAGTGCCGGGATCGGGGTAATCGGCATGGCCTCGCCGATGATTCAGGAGGTGTTCGGCGGCCGGCTCATCGGCGTTCCAGGCACCCTGGCCGACCTGACCGACGCGCAGAAGGCCCAGGTGGCGACGATCGGCGCGGCCTTTGCCGCCCTGCTGAGCTTCTTCAACATCATGGGCCGGTTCCTGTGGGCGTCGGCCTCGGACTTCATCGGCCGCCAGCGCACCTATGCGGTGTTCTTCCTGCTCGGCATCCTGCTGTACGCCTCGGCGCCGAGCGCCGGGCGGAGCGGCAGTGTGGCGCTGTTCGCCGGAACCCTCTGTGTCATCCTCACCATGTATGGCGGGGGATTCGCGACCATTCCGGCATATCTCGCGGATCTGTTCGGAACCCAGTTCGTGGGAGCCATCCATGGCCGACTGCTGACGGCGTGGTCCACCGCCGGCATCCTGGGGCCGGTCCTGGTCACCCGCATCCGCGAGTATCAGCTCGACCGGGGCATGCCAGCCGCCCAGGTGTACAACACCACCATGTATATCCTGGCAGGATTCCTCGGGCTGGGATTGCTGTGCAACCTGGCGGTCGGCCCGGTGGCGGAGCGGTATTTCATGGCCGAATCGGAGCTGCTGGCGCTGCGCGGCGGCAAGTAGTCCGGCGGACGGTGGGGCGCCGGCCGGCCCGCGCCGATACGGTCCTAACCTGGAAGGAGCCGATATGACTCAAGACACCCCGGCGGGGCACCCGAGCCCGGCGAGTTGGGCAGCGGTGGCAGTAGCGTGGGTCCTCGTCGGCGTTCCCCTGCTCTGGGGCATCGTCATCACCTTCCGGAAGGCCGCGCTGCTGTTCACCCTTCCCGGCACTTGACTCCCTCGCCCGGCGGGGAATATTCAGTGCGTTCTGGGCAGGCCCGCGCTGCCGCGGGCCTTCTCCTCCGATCCCCTGGCCGAGGGTCGAGGGGGGCCCACATTTGAAAGCAGGCGCCCGCGGGGCGCTGCTGGCCGTGCATCTCCGGTACTTCATCCCTTCATGAAGGAGTAGCCTCATGCGTAGGACGGCGCAGTGGGGACTCATGGTTCTGCTCGCGGGCGCGGGCACGATGAGTCTCGCGGCCCAGGCGAACTGGACCACGTACGGCGGGAACGATTGGAACCAGCGGTTTTCGACCCTGGCGCAGATCAACACCGTGAATGTGCGCACCCTGGTGCCGCGCACGGTATTCCAGACCGGTATCAGCCGCCTGGGCAGCTTCGAGAACACTCCGATCGTGGTTGACAACATGATGTATGTGACCACGCCGTACAATACGGCGATGGCCTATGACCTCAACACCGGCAAGCAGGTGTGGCGCTACGAGCACAAGCTCGGCGCCACGATCTACTGCTGCGGCCCCAACAATCGCGGCGTGGCCGTGCACGGACCCCATGTCTACATGGGTACCCTGGACTCCCGGCTGGTGGCGCTGGACCGGATGACCGGCGAAGTGACCTGGGATATCGAAGTCGCGGACCCGGCCTACGGCTACAGCCTGTCGCACGCGCCGCTGGTCATCGGGGATAACGTGATCGTCGGCGTGTCGGGCGGCGAGTACGGCATCCGCGGGCACGTCACGGCCTACAACGCCGTCACCGGCGCGCAGGTGTGGCGCTGGTACTCCATCCCCGCACCCGCGGGCGACCCCACCTACGATGACCTGGCCCCCAACGGCTGGTGGGGCACCTGGGCCGATCACACCCCGGACGGCGCCGATCTGCACCGGGACGTCGCGGCCGAGAAAGCCGACAGCGCCAAGTACGGCGATGCCTGGACCCGGGGTGGCGGCGGCGTGTGGATGACCCCCGCGTACGACAAGGATCTCAACATGATCTACGTCGCGGTGGGCAACCCCTCGCCCGACCTCGACGGCGGCATCCGCCCGGGGGACAATCTTTACACCGACTGCATCGTCGCGATCGATGCCACGACCGGCAAGACCAAGTGGTACTACCAGACCGTGCCGCATGACGTATGGGATCTGGACGCGGTCTCGCCCCCGGTGGTGGCCCGGATCGGCGGGCGGAAGGTCGTAGTGCACGCCGGCAAGACCGCCTGGGTGTACGTGCTGGACGCGGCCACCGGCAAGCTGGTACGCCGGTCCGAGAACTTCACCCCGCAGGAGAACATGTTCGGCCTGCCGACGCCGGAAGGCACCCGGATGCTGCCGGGCGCCAACGGCGGCGCAGAGTGGTCTCCGATCTCGATTGATCCGCGGCTGGGCTATGCCTACACGGCCGGCCTGCATCAGCCGATGAACTACATCACCCACAACGCGCCCTGGGAAAAGGGTCGGCTGTGGCTGGGGTCGGCCTTCGTGGCGATCGCGGGCGAGCCGCAGTACGGGCTGTTCTCCGCGGTCAACCTGGCCACCGGCAAGATCGCCTGGCAGAACAAGGTCGATCAGCCCATGATGGGCGGCTCGCTGGCGACGGCGGGCGGGCTGGTGTTCACCGGCGAGGGTAACGGGCACTTCAACGCCTATGACTCGCGTACCGGCAAGCTGCTGTGGCAGTTCCAGGCCGGCGCTGGCTGTAACAGCGCCCCGATGAGCTACTCCTTCAAGGGCGAGCAGTTCATCGCGGTGGCCTGCGGCGGCAACGCCCAGCTGGCGTTCCCGCTGGGCGATGCGGTATACCTCTTCGGCCTGCCCAAGCCGTACGCGGCCGCGGC
>CALMOP010000318.1 GCA_937871775.1 uncultured Gemmatimonadota bacterium
CTCTCCCGCTCCGCCCAGCGTGAGGCACATCCCCCGATCGACGTTGTCCCGGTTGTGATTCCTGAGGGCCACCGCCGGCGCCCCGGGCCCGAGCACGGTCACCGCGTAATAGCCCTGGTCAGTCGAGTTACCGGTGGCGGTGACTCGTACCGAACCGGAGCCCGGGGCCCCGGCCGAATAGGTGGCGGTCACGTCCGCGGTCTGATTGGGAGCCAGGGTCACGCTGGTGTGGTCCAATCCCTGGCACGTCACCGGGCCTGTGACGCTGCAGCTCAGGGTCCAGGTGCCAGTGCTGCCGCTGGCGTTCTTGACTACGAAGGCCGCCCCGAGTCCGCTGGTGTTCGTGTTGACGATGACCAGGTCGCCGTCGGGGGTAACCTGGATCGCGCCGGGGACCAGGGGAAGAATGCGCTGGGCCCGGAGCCCGCCGGCCAGAACCACCGCCAGAAGGGCCACCACGCCGAAGCATCTAAGGCCACCCCCGCCAGGCCCTCCGGTGCGTTGCGGCCCCAGAGCCGGAGAGTTCAGTGATTTCGAAGGAAACAGGTCTGATGTGGGGGGCATGGCCGGGTGGTCCGCGGAGAGGGTCGCCCGGACCCGAACGCAGAGGCCATGCCGCCATGACTGCACGGCCAAGTCCCGGGCCCACAGGAGGATCGGGGGCTCAGGGCGGGGCTGTGAGGTGTCCCGCCTGTCCGCCTTGTCCGGGGCAGGCGGTCAAACCGGACAGTTGAAGCCACGGGTGGAACGCTGATCCCGGTGGCTCAGCAGCCGGAGCAGACTCTGGCGGCTGATCTGTAGCCGGCGGGCTGCCTCCGACTTGTTGCCGTGGGCGTCGCGGAGCACCGCGTCCACCTGGTCTTGCCGGAGCTCGGCGCCTTCCACAGTATCGGCCAGGTTCATGGCGGCGATGTGCTCCGGCGGCAGCTCCGAAAGCTGCACCGGGCGGTCCTGCTGCAGTCGTGCCGCGACGTGCTGACACACCATGGCCAGCTCGCGGATGTTCCCGGGCCATCCATACTGCAGCAGGAACAGCTCGACCTCGGGAGTGAAGCGCGCCACCCAGGGCTTCCCCACCAGGCCCAGAAAGCGGCTCAGCAGGCGCTCGGCGAGAGGAAGGATTTCGTCCCGCCGAGCCGCCAGGCCCGGCAGTCGGACGTAGTTGCAGCCGATCCGGAAGAAGAAGTCCGCCCCCCAGATGCCGCGGCGCCGGAGGTCGTCGGGATCCTGGTGCGTAGCGAACACGAAGCGGACGTCGACGAACCGGCGGGTGGTCTCCCGCAGCCGGACGGTGTAGGTCCGGTCGAGCACCTGAAGGAGGTACCCCTGAATGTTGGGCGTAGCGAGATGCAGCTCGTCCAGCAACAGCGTCTGGCCATGGGCCGCCTCGATCAGACCAGGACGGCTATCCACCGCGCCGGTGTAGGCGCCCCGGGCATGCCCGGCGAGCATGGTGTGGCGGAGTTCGTCGGGCACCTCGGCCAGCGAGCACTCCACGAACTCTCCCTTGCGCCGGGAGCGCTCGTGGATCTGGCGGGCCAGAACCGTCTTGCCGCAACCAGTCGGTCCCAGCAGGACCACCGGAAACGGCGTCGCGCCGAACTCCTCCACCCGCTGCAGCGCGACGCGCAGCGATGGAGAGTCGCCGAAGTACAGTTGGTCTTGCATTGGTGCCCAGAAGTCAGGGCGGCCTGATGGACCATCCACCGTTTCGCAACCTATGATCATGCGGAATCGACACAAGAGTGGCGCGCGCGCGTCGCGCTGGGTCGGGACTCAATCCCCGAACTGTTCTTTGACGCCGCCCACCGCCCCGTCCGTGTCCAGCGCTCCACCCTGTAGCGCGTCGAGCCATCCGGCGTCGCCGCCACCACCGAGCAGAGTGACCTCTGGCAATCGACAACAATATCGCAGCAGATCATCAACCAAAGCTCAAATCGTTCCGGCCGAATGGATTACGGGAATGAAGTCGGGCCCAATCTACTGCGGCACAAGGATCCGTCGCAGCCGGTCCCAGGCGCTACCTGGTGGCGGCCCGGGAGCGGCTGTCGCTGCTCCGCCGCGGCGCGATGACCCAGCTCCGGAGCCTGCTGCAGGTCGTGTTCCCCGAGTTCGAGGCCATCTTCCCCCTGGTGACCAAGAAGACGCCGGTGGCCCTGCTCCGGGCCTTCCCGACGCCGGAGGACCTGCTCCAGGCCTCGAAGGCCAGGGTGCTCCGGGTGCTGCACAGCGCCAGCCGCGGGCACCTGGGGGCCGAGACCTACGAGTGGCTGGTCTCCCCTCGCACGGCCCCCGCTTCGGTTCGATGTCCACGCGGTACTCGCTCAGATGGTAGGTCAGGTAGATGCTGACCATCATCAGGGTGGCCACCGGGATGATCAGGAGCGATGATGATCAAACGTCAACGCACGCTCCCCGACAGAATATCATCACGCCTTCAACCTTCAGGCGGGTCTCCCGCAACGAACGCTGGAGAATCCTCCCTGGGGGACTGGCGGTTGAGGTGCGCCTTAGCGCGACGCGCCAGTCACCGCACAGAGCGCTTCTCTAACGCGGGGGATTGCACCCGTCGCCGGCGACCATCGAGCGACAACATGCACGGCAGTGGGATCACGTTCACTGAAGGCCCCAACGGCCGCTCCGGGGAAGACGATGAAGGTACCGCCGAACCTGGCTCGCCAGAACAGGACCGCTCGCCACACCTGTGTCGGGCCTTCTACACAGCCATCCGACGGCGTTCGGCCGTAGGCATTCACTCCCAGTTGCGCCGCCCGACTTGCAAGGGCTTTACCAAGGGATCCTCGAGCCGTGATGATT
>CALMOP010000319.1 GCA_937871775.1 uncultured Gemmatimonadota bacterium
CGACGGCAACAGGTCGGGGTGGATTCCCCTGACCGCCATGGATCCGGACCTGCCGGTCGCATTCGTGGCCGTCGAGGATCGGCGATTCTATCAGCACCACGGCGTGGATCTGCGCGCGGTCGCCCGCGCCCTGCGAGACAACCTCCGGCAGCGGCGGATTGTGTCCGGGGCATCCACGATCACCATGCAGCTGGCCCGGCTGCTCCGCCCGATCGGGCGCGGTCCGATCGACAAGCTGATCCAGGCCGGCTGGGCCCTCCGACTCGAGGCGCACCTGTCCAAGCAGGAGATTCTCGAGCAGTACCTCAATCGGGTGCCGCTGGGCCAGGGGACCGCAGGAGTAGCGGCCGCCATGCGGCTCTACTTCGGTTCCAGCGCCGCGGAGGCCAGCCTTGGGCAGGCTGCGCTACTGGCGGCGCTGGCCCGGACTCCATCGTCCCAGAATCCGCTGGTCGCCTCCGGCGCCGCGCGTCATCGCCGAGCGATCGGGCTGACCACGCTCGAAGTGCAGGGCTATGCCTCCAGGGAGGAGATTGCCCGCGCCGGGCAGGAGCCGCTGCTGGGGTTCGCCGGCAGTCCGCCGTTTCTGGCGCCACACTTCACCAGCCGCCTGCTGCAGTGGGGGGAGGGCGAGGGGCGGGCGCTCCGCGGGACCTGGCGCACTTCGCTGGACCTGCCGTTGCAGGAAGTGCTGGAAGGCGAGGTCCGCCACACCGTCGAGCAGCTGTCCGACCGCGGAGCTCGGCAGGCCGCGCTGGTGGTGCTGGACAACCCGACCGGGGAGATTCTCGCGTGGGTCGGCTCGCCGGACTTCTGGTCCGATACCGCGGGTCAGGTCGACATGGTGGTCAGCCCGCGTCAGCCGGGCTCGGCGCTGAAACCGTTTCTGTACGCCCTGGCATTCGATCGCGGGGTCACGCCGGCGACGGTGCTGGCGGACGTCCCCCGCACCTACCAGACCGCCGGCGGCCCCTACCATCCGCGCAACTACGACCGCCGCTACCACGGGCCGGTCCGAGCCCGCGAAGCTCTGGGCAGTTCGTTCAACATTCCGGCTGTGGAGTTGGCGGATCGGCTGGGGTACGCGACCCTCTGGCGCGGGCTGGCCACGGCCGGCTTCCGCTCCCTGGACAGGAGCCCCGAGTTCTACGGCCTGGGACTGGCTCTCGGCAACGGGGATGTATCGCTGCTGGAACTGGCCAACGGCTATCGGGCGCTGGCCAACGGCGGGATCTGGACTGCCTACCGGGCCTGGGCCGGACCGCGTGAGCCCTCGGGCGCCGGCCAACGGGTAGTCTCCGCGGGGGCCGCGGCGCAGGTCATGGATGTTCTGGCCGACGCCGATGCCCGGGTGCCGGGATTCGGGGTCCAGACTCCGTTCGACTGGCCCTTCCGTGCGGCGGCCAAGACCGGCACCAGCCGACACTTCACTGATAACTGGGCGGTTGCGGTGACCGCCGGGTTCACGGTCGCGGTCTGGGTTGGGAACTTCAACGGGCGCCCGATGGATGGGGTCAGCGGTGTGTCAGGCGCCGGGCCGCTCCTGCACCGTGCCACACTGGTGACCGCCGCCTTCCACCCGCCGGGGGAGCTGTTACATCCGGTGGATGCCGGGCTGGAGCCGCATGCCATCTGCCGGCTGTCCGGCATGGCCGCCGGGGCTTTCTGTCCCCGGGTAACCGAATACTTTAAATCCGGGACGGCACCCACGGCGCGCTGCAACTGGCATGGGGAGGGCGGGTACCGGCTGCCGGCCGAGTTCGCCGAGTGGGCCGCTACTACTGAGGCGAGTCCCGCGAGCGCCCCGGGTTCGGTCGGGAACGGCCCGGCCATCAGCACCGATTCGCTGCGGCGGGGCCAATCCCCCGGTTGGGGGGCGAACGAGGCGCTCACGATCACCTCACCCCGGGACGGGGACCGTTACGCGATTCCGCCGGGGGTGGATCGGCGCTACGCCTCGGTGGCGCTGCGCGCGAGCGGCGGTCGAACCGGGGAGTCGATACGATGGTTCATCGATGGCCGTCGCCATGGTGCCGGCCGGTGGGTCCTGGAGCGGGGGCGCCACGAGGTCCGCGCCGTGGTGAGGGGTGCCCTGGCCACCGCGGTCATTACCGTCGAATGACTCTCGGAGAGGGCGTCATGTCGCTGTCCCCTGGTCGATACGGTCGGGTCGTCTGGCTTATGGTCGGGGTGTGCCTCGGTCCCCGCGCTGTCACAGCCCAGGACTCGCTCGACAGCCTCGCGGCCCGGCTGGTCGGGATGACCGCGGTCTCCGGATACGAGCAGGCCGTGATCGATACGATGGTGGGCCTGCTGCCCGGCGCAGTGCGGGACCGGGCCGGCAACGCGGTGCTCGAGATCGGAAGTGGTGAGCCGCACGTGCTGGTGGTTTGCCCGATCGACGAGGCGGGGTTCGTGGTCGGTGGCATCCGGCCCGACGGGTACCTCACCCTGCGACGGGCGGGGCCCGGCGCGGGTCCCCGGGCTGAGGAGCGGCTGCAGGGCCAGCGGGTCACCGTGTTTGGACGGAAGGGGGCCGTGCCGGGGGTGGTGGGGGTGCGGTCGATCCATCTGACTCGGGGACGGGACGCCGCGCCGGCGTTCACCCTGGATGATGCCTACGTCGATGTCGGAGCCGCCAGCGCCAATGAGGTGGCGGCACTGGGGATCGCGGTGCTGAACCCGGTGGCCCGGACCAAGGCCCCGCATCGCTATGGCGCGGACCTCCTGGCGGGCCCCGGCGCCGCGCGCCGCGCCGCCTGCGCTGCACTGCTGTCGGCCGCCCGGCACCGCCAGGGCAGCCGGAGCGGAAGGACCACGATCGCCTTCGCGGTGGAGCAACGGTTCACCCGTCGCGGGCTGCTCACCCTTCTGCATCAGCGCGGTCCCTTCGTCCGGACCGTGCTGGTCGATGGCGATCCGGCGCCCACCCGCTGGGATCCCGGCTTTGGCGCGGTGGACTCCTGGCTGGTCCCGGTGCGATACCCAGGGACCCCGGTCGAGACCATCTCCCTGACGGACGTCCGGGCGCTGGAACAGCGACTGCTGAGCCTGATCGGAGGCGCGCCGTGATGCGGACCATGACGCTGAGCCTCGGCCTGTGGGTGGGCATCGCCACGACCGGCATGGCGCAGGCGAAGATCGGGGTGGATGACGCCCAGCGCATCCTGGCTCCGCTGGTCGAAGCCTACGGTGTCTCGAGCCGGGAGGGTCCGGTGCGCGAGGTGGTGCAGCGGCTGCTTCCGGCCTGGGCTACCTCGGAGACCGACAGCGCGGGCAACCTCTGGGTTCGGGTCGGAGCAGGGGAGCCGCTGGTGGTCTTTGTCGCCCACCTGGACGAGATCGGATTCCGGGTCACCGAAATCCGGGAGGACGGACAGCTGCTGTTGCAGCCGGCCGGCGGGTTCTTTGCCGCGCTGTTCGAGGCAGAACCGGCGCTGGTCCACACCGGCCAGAGCGTGATTCCGGGGGTGTTCACCCCGGTGGACAGCGCGGCCGATGCCGGAGTGGGGTTGCGGGTGGACCTCGGCACTGGTTCCCGGATGGCAACGACGGCGCTGGGCGTGGAGCCCGGGGCCACGGTGACCATGCCCAAGCGGTACGTCCGCCTGGCCGGGAGCCGAGCCACCGGCCGCTCCTTCGATGACCGCGTGGGGTGCGCCGCGTTGCTGCTGGCCCTCCGGTCACTGGATCCGAAGCGGCTCCGGCACGAAGTGCTGTTCGTCTGGAGTGTACGGGAGGAGATCGGCCTGGAGGGAGCCAGGGTCGTGGCCGATGCGCTGGGAGGGCGGGCCGCCCGGGTCCACGCCATCGATACCTTCGTCTCGGCCGATGCCCCGCTGGAGATCCCGACCTACGGGCTGGCCCCGCTCGGGCTGGGGCCGGTGGTGCGCGCGCTCGACAACAGCGCCGCCGCTCCCCCGGCGCTGGTGGACTCGGTGGTGGCCCTGGCCCGACGCGGGGGGATTCCCCTTCAGGTCGGAACCACCAGCGGAGGCAATGACGGGTCCACCTTCGCGCCGTGGGGTGTGCCGGACGTGGCCCTAGGCTGGCCGATGCGCTATTCCCATTCACCCGCGGAGACCGTCGACCTGCGCGACGTCGCCGGGCTGGCCTCTCTGGTGCGGCTGATCGCCGAGCGCTGGTAAGGAGAAGGGCCGCCCGACCCAACCGGCCGAGCTCCGTGCTGAAGCCGCGGCTCGGCCCTGTCGCTGAAGCGACACGGAGGGTCCTTGGGGCTGTAGGTTGAGCGAGGAGGCGAGCAGGCAATGAGCTGGCCTTCTCGCCTTTTCGCCTTCTCGCCTCACGTACTGCGGTACCCACCGTACCGTCATACCGCCATGCCGCCTACCCGCCCGCTGCGAGGACTTGACGTCCCCCCCCCCCCCGAGATTAGCATGCCACCATCCCTCCTCGTTCAGGCCACCCAGAGGACTCGTCAGTCCGCGGGAGTCCACCATGGGCCGCTGCCGCCTGCCGATCGTCTCCTTCCCGCCTGATTCCTGGGGTCCCCTCCGCCCGCCATTGCGCCACTCGATACCGGACCCGAGCCCGCCATGCATGGTGCCGGGCCCCGGTGGCGGGCCACCGTACCAGGGGAGCGTCCGGAGGGCGTCGCGCGCAGGGCAGGGTCCTACAGGTCACCGAGTCACATTCCGCTGAACCGGGATACCGACCCTGCACCTCCGAGGCGCTCCATGCTGCGCTCCGCCCGGCTTCCTTCCTTCCTCGCCGTCGCCGCGCTGGTGCTGCTCGCCCCCCGGACCATTCACCCCGGCCGGAATGGCGGCGGGTTCGGCGGGTTCGGGTCCATGGTCCCGACCGCGCCGACCGTCACCCTGGTCGCGCCGGTGCTGACCAGCGGCAGCCGGGCGGTGGTCCGGACGCGGCAGCCCCTGATTCGAGCCCTCATCACCGGCGACTCGGTCGTGGACACCACCAAGACCGCGCTCACCTGGCGCGGCGATACCGTGACCAAACTGGCCCGGCACGGCCAGCGGATCCTGGAGTGGGAGGTGGACTCCACCCATTGGCTGAATGTTGGTGACTCAGCACAAGTCTCGGTGCGGGCCTGCTACACCAGCGGCGGCTGTGCCGTGGTGTCACGGTGGGTCGTCCTGCTGAATGACTCCAAGCCGGTGCTGGGCTTCAGCGGCATGCCGCTCGAAGCGCTGGGGGCGGGTTTCGCCGCCCCCTTCGGCCCGGGTCTCTCGGTGAATAGTGCCGAGATCGAGACCGGGTTCGGGACGGTGCCGTACGTGTCGCTCAATCAGGGCCGCAGTGCGGCGCTGGTCTACTCCACGCGCACCTCGTACCCCCGGGCCCTGATCCCGGTAGACCTGGAGCTGCCGTGGCCCGCCGGCACCCCGACCCAGGTGAAGCTGGTGGTGCTCGATGGGGCAGTCCGGATGGACTCGCTGGTCCTGGCCAGCCCTACCTGCGCCACCGGCGCGGTCAAGCGCTGCCGGGCGGTGCTCCAGGCGGACTTCTCGGGGTCCACCTTCAGTACGCCGACCCGGAAGTGGCTCACCATCGAGGCCTCGGTGACCTCGGGCGGGGTGACCAACGT
>CALMOP010000320.1 GCA_937871775.1 uncultured Gemmatimonadota bacterium
GCCGCAGGACGGAGTGCCACGGCGCTGCTGCGGGAGCTCAAGGCGGACCTGGGACCAGTTCCCTGGGCCCAGTACCGAGTCCCTGGTACACTGGGCACTGGGCCCTGGGCCCTCTCATCCCCAACGCCCCCACCGGGGTTATCTTCCAAGGTCACTCACCTCGGTTCCCGATGATCCCCATTGCGGGTACAGTCCTCATGGCCAGGCAGCGCCTGCGTATCGTCGGCGCCTTTCGGGCCGAGCACGCGCTGTCCGGTCCCAGTGCACGCAAGCTCCGGGACCTTGGACTCAAGGACACCCGGGTTCTGCAGGACATGATCACCTCGGCGGTCATCCGCAAGGCGGGGCCGGAGCGCTACTTCCTCGATGAGCGGGTGTGGGCATCGCGGCACGATTGGCCGGTCTGGCAACTGGCGCTCGTGGTGCTTGGGGTCGTGCTCCTGGCGGCGGTGGGGGCGGTGTTCTTGAATGGGCGGTGAAGGGACGGGGATGCGTGGTGCGTGGTGCGCGCTGCGTGATGCGTACGGCGTATCGGGGGCAGACAGCACGGGCCATCGGCATGGCGTGGAGTTGTAGCTAGGTACCTGGCCCGCGACACGCACCACGCAATACCCACCACGCGGAACCCACAACGCGGCACTTCTGAGCGCCACCGTGTCTGTCCGGTTACTTTTCAAATGTTCCCCGGCTGGCGTTTTCCGCTCTCCGGTATGACTCAACCAAGCGCCGGAGTCGGCCATGGCCAGCTTCAAGCCCCAGCAACGGCATCTGAGCATCCAGGGGCGGTCGTTCCACTTCGTCTCCTACGAGGGGAAGGCCGCGAACAGCCGCGGGCCCGAGCCGGCTGAGCCCCCGATGTGGTACCTGATGGTCGAAGGCCATCGCTGCCCCGCGATTCCCTGCGACCCCGCGGTCACTCCAGAGGACCTCGACGCGGCCCTGGCGACCTGGGTGGCGGGCCACGCCCTGGGTCCGGCGGCGGGGCTCGACCGGATGGGTCCCGGTGATCGGGTTCCCACCAACGTCAATCGTCGGGCGAACTGGTGGGGGCCGGGCTAGCCTGCGGCGAGTCTGAGCCCCGGAACGACAGCAGCCGGCCCGACGAATGTCGGGCCGGCTGCTGTTTCCGGCGGGGTACTCCGTGGTTAGCTGGCGGCCAGGCGGCTCACCCGCTCCGCAGCCGGACCCTTGGGCCCCTGGACCACGTCGAACTCCACCTTCTCGCCTTCCGCGAGGGACTTGAAGCCCTCACCGGTGATGGCCGAGTGATGTACGAAGCAGTCCTTGGCCCCACCCTCGGGGGTGATGAATCCGAAGCCCTTGGCGTCGTTGAACCACTTCACTGTGCCGGTCGTACGCATTTGTCCTAACTCCTCTTTCACCGAGTCGGTCCTGTCGGCGCATGGCGCCCGGCTCGACTCGCACTGTCCCGTGACAAACCCTCACGGGAGGGATGTCCCCACAACGTGGGGAACTCCCCCGACGCTGCATGCGATCATCGCAAACAAAAAAGGCCCGAGCATTGCTGGGCCTCTGGTGTTTACTCGGAACTGGTCCGCGCACTGGCGCATCAATCGCGCCACAATGATAGCGCCTTCACGGGGAAGGCGCAAGAGGCTCCACCTCCGGAACGCGGTACACCCGGCTATCTTTGAGAGCCGGTCTGTGCAGAGTGCCAGACGGCGAACGGTCTCCATTTCCAGGCAGGTCATCATGGCTGATGCTTCAGAAGCTTCGCGCTCCGGGCCCTCGCTCGAGCCCATCACGAGGCGGGTGGTCGAGCGGCTGGCGGCGGCGGGTGCCGCGTTTGACCGACGGCACGGCGCCTCGCGCCCCAAGGCCGGACGGAAGAAGCCCCTCGCGACGCTCGCGGGGAACGCTGCGGCCGACACGGCGCGGCGGCGGGAACGGGCCTGCCTCAGGTCGGTGTTTCTGGAACTGGGCGATGCCCATCGCCGCTACCGCATGCAGACCGGCCGCAGCGGCACCCCGGCGTTGCGCGAGGCGGCGCATGCGTTCAAGCGCGAGCCCAGCGTCGATTCCCTGGTCCCGGTCGTGGCCTTCCTCGACGAGCTGGGGATCCTGGCCTGGTAGGGTAAGCAGTTCCCCGGATGGCCCCTGCGCGTGGGGCCATCCGGCCTGGCTGTCGTTCTGCTGTCGTCACACCGCTGCTGGCGCCATGGGTCCGCCACCTCCGGCGATGCTGTTTCCCTGACCGGAGCCCCGATGGCGTTCAAGTCGAAGCATCGCCGGATCACCATTCGGCATCGGCTGTTCCACTTCGTCTCCTACGCGGGCCGGGCGGCCAACTTCAAGCGGGCCCAGCTGGGGTACCCGCCGATGTGGTACCTGATGGTCGAGGGGCGCCGCTGTCCGGTGTTCCCCTGCGATGTGGACCAGTCGGCGCCGGAGCTGGACGCCGCCCTGCGGGACTGGGCCGAGGACAACGCCCTGGGGCCGGTCGAGGAAGCGATGCTGTAGAGGCGAGGGCGGCGAGGGCGGCGAGGGAGGCGAGAAGGCGAGGAGGCTAGAAGTTCTCGCCTTCTCGCCTTCTCGCCTTCTCGCCTGCTGGCCTCCTGGTCGGGCTTGGGATACTCCCCTAGCCCGCCAGGGTTCACCGGCGCAACGGCGGGGCTCCTTGGGAGAGGGGTCGACCGCCGGTGCTGTGCATTGTGGCGACACCGCTCGCGACGGCACGGTCGGCGACAGCGTGCTCTCCCCCGGACACGAGCTCCCACTCATTGGCATGGGAGTCGTACAGATAGGTCTCGTTGTTGTAGGCCAGCCGACTGGGTCCGCCGCCGAAGAGCATCACCGGCCCATCGGTGTGGCTCATCACATGCCACGCGCGCGGGCTGGGCGCATGCTTCGGGAACATCTGATGCCAGGAGTTCCTCGCGACGCTGTAGATCCAGGTCTCGTCGTTGGTGAGTTCAGGAGAGTCGGGCCATGCCGATTCGTCCATCACCCCACCGAACAGCACGATGCGATTGGTCGTCGGATCATACGCCATGTAGTGATACGCGCGCGGCGCCGGAGGGTTGGCCGGGTGGAGATTGGTCCACCGATTGTGGCGGTAATCGTAGGCCCAGGTATCGTTGAACAGCGTGCTGAAGCCCTGCTGGTACCCACCGAACAGCATGACCCGGTCGATCGTCGGCACATACTCCAGCACCGGAAAGTGGTGCGGCGGGGGGCTCACCGGCGGGTGGAGCTCGGACCAGGTGTTGGCTTCGTAGTCGTACGCCCACAGATCGCCCAGCACGGTCGACCCGTCATTCCAGTCGGTGCCACCATACAGGAGGATGCGGTCCGCCTTGGGGTCGTAGACCATCATCGACCCCCAGCGCGGAGGAGGCTCTGTCGCCGGGCGCCGGTTCTCCCAGACGCCGGTCTCGATGTCGTAGGCCCAGGTCTCGATCGGGTCGATGTACGGCAGGTACATGATGAGCTTTCTCGACTTGACATCGAGGGCCACCGCGTCGCCCAGGGGGGCAGGGAGCGTATTGGCAATCAGGCTCCAGGTCCGCGACCTGGGCCGGAAGGCCCAGATGTCATCGATCTCCGCAGTCCAATCGGGGGCGAAGAACCCCCCGACCTCATACACTCGGTCTCTGACGGGATCGTAGGCCGTCAAGGCATAGCCCCGGGGGCTCGGCGCACTGGGCCGATGGGACGTGGACACCAGGGCAGTGATGCCCGAGTTCGGCCCGGAGGGCAGCTCGCGGGGGCCGGTGTCGCAGGCGAGCAGGATGGCCAGGGGCGCGAGGGGAAGCAGGTGCCGGGGAATGGTTGGTTTCATGTATCCTCCATTACTGGTTGGGGACCTGGCGGCGAGTCGGGTGTTCTCACGGCGCCCACGCCGGCCACCCGTCAGCGGCCGGGTTGTCCGTCAGGGCCACCACGCCCGAGCCGTCGGCGTTCATGACATAGATCTCGGCGTCGCCGTCCATGTCGCTCGCGAAGGCGATCCGGGTCCCGTCCGGAGACCACGCGGGTCGCCCTTCGGTCGCCTGGTCGTGCGTCAACTGCGTGACGGCGGTGCCACCGGCATTCATGAGGTAGAGGTCGTAGGCACCGCCGCGGTTGCTCACGAAGGCGATCTTCGCCCCGTCTGGCGACCAGGCCGGCCCGTCGTCGAAGGTTGGGTCGTTGGTGAGATTGGCGAGGCCGGAGCCGTCGGCATTCATCACATAGATCTCGACACCCCACACGAAGGCGATTCTCCCGTCGGGTGACCAGGCTGGCGTAATTCCGTTTGTGATCACAGTGAGGCCGGAACCGTCTGCGTTTGCCACGAAGAGCCGGTTGTAACGTCTGCATGGCTGCCCAAAGGGTCCGCAGCGACTGGCGTACCCGCTGCCTCCCGCGAGTCTCGTCCCGTCGCGGGACCATGCCGGGGTGTCGTCAAGTCCGGCCGGCAGTGCCGCAACCCCAGAGCCGTCAGGATTCATCTCGTAGATATGGCGAGAACCATCTCGACCGCTCACGAAGGCGATCTTCGTCCCATCGGGCGACCAGGCCGGCTGGGCATCGGTCGCTGGCTCATCAGTCAGCCTGACGACGCCCGAGCCGTCCGCGTTCATTGTGTAGATCTCGTAGTTGCCATCCCGGCTACTCTGGAACGCAATCCGTCCCGGACCCGGGAGGAGGACATCGAACGCGGCGCTCGTGGCGCTGCTGAGGCCGCCTGCGCTAACCGTCAGGGTGTAGCCGGTGCCGCTCTGGGCGATGCTCAGGTCGGCGAACGTCGCGAGCCCACGGATCGCGACCGTTGTGGTGGTGCCGGAGAGTGCGCCACCATTAGGAAGGGTGACCGTTACGCTTTCCCCGAAGTCGGTGGCCAGGTTGCCGTACTGGTCGAGCGAGACCACCTGGACCGCTCTGAGAAACAGCCGACCGGCGAAGAGGTTCACCGGCTGCGCCTGGAAGGCAAGCCGGCTCGCGGGACCGGGATCGGCGACCGCCGAGAAGCCGACCATCGTGTCGCCGATACCGGCGGTTCCAAGGAGAGCGGTCGCCGTCTGGGTGCCCGCCGTCCCTCCCAGTGTCCACGTGACGGCCGCGATTCCGGAGGCATCGGTCTTCGCGCGGGTCGCCGACAGGGTCCCCTGACTAGCCATCCAGTCGACCGTGACTCCCGGGGCGGGCTCGGAGCCGCGGCGCACGAGCACCCGGAGGGGCATTGGGAGGGTCGTTCCGACGGGTGCCTTCTGCCGATCCCCGGTCGCGGTGGAGGCCGGTTGGATCGACAGGGGCGGGGCCGGTCCGGGGGCCGGTCCGGTGGAGTCGTCACAGGCCACAGCAGTAGCGATTGCAAGCGACAGAGCGATGAGTGGAGCGCGCATGGGGCCTCCGGCTTCCGTTCGGCAGCGGCGTACTTGCGATGCGCTGATCGCGAGGCTAACTCTGCCCCAGTGCGGTCATATCCCGATCACAATGGAGTCACACGGGCTCGATGCTCCGGTTGACGGTGCTGGGTGGACTGACCCTGGAGCTGGAGGACGGGCTGGTCAGCGGCGCCATGACCCAGCGCCGCCGGCTGGCGCTGCTGGCGCTCCTCGCGGTGGCGCGCCA
>CALMOP010000321.1 GCA_937871775.1 uncultured Gemmatimonadota bacterium
GGCACCGAGCAGTCGCGGTTCCCGGAGGGGCGGGGCAACTCCCCGCCCCTCTGTCATTCAAAGCCCTGAAGCCCTGACCAACTCCTGATGCGCAACCTGCTCCTGCAGCTCGACTCCAGCCGTCACCCCAGTGTCTTCGACCAGGTCGTCGCCCTGGATGGCGGGGCCGATCAGGTCATGAGCTACGGCGGCGTGACGCCCGAAGACGTCCGGGACCTGGTCCATGGATGCATCTTCACCCGGGGAGCGAAGGACCTCAAACACACCGCCGTCTGGATCGGCGGCAACAACATGTCCCAGGGTGAGCAGCTGCTGGCGATGGCGCTGGACGCGATGTTCGAGCCGCTCACGGTCTCGGTCATGCTCGACTCCAACGGATCGAACACCACCGCGGTCGCCGCGGTGGTGAAGATCGAGCAGGCACTCGGCGACCTGAAGGGGCGGAAGGTCCTGGTGCTCGCCGGCACCGGCCCGGTGGGCCAGCGGGCGGCGGGCCTCCTCGCACGCGACGGCGCCCGGGTCACCATCACCTCCCGGAAGCCCGAACAGGGCGAAAAGGCGCGCCAGTTCATCACCGCCCGGTTCAATGTGTCCGTGGAAGCGGTCACGATGTCCGATCCCTCCAAGGCGGCCGAGGTGCTGGACGGGGTCGAGGTGCTGCTCAATGCCGGGTCCGCGGGCATCCAGATGGTCAGCCGCGCGGCGTGGACCGCCCAGAAGTCGCTCAAGGTGGCCGTGGATCTCAACGCGGTGCCACCGCTCGGCCTGGAGGGAATCGAGGTCAATGACGCCGGGGCCCAGCGCGACGGGGTGCTGTGCTTCGGTGCCTTCGGCGTTGGCAATTTCAAGACCAAGCTCCACAAGCGCTGTGTCGGCCGGTTGTTCGAGAAGAACGATCTGGTGCTCGACGCCGAGGCCATCGCCGACATCGCCCGGGAGCTGGTCACGGAAAAGCAGTAGCCTCCGCGCGCGGGGAAGCCCCATGCCGCGTGTGATTGGCATCGACCCGGGCACGGTGTCGTTCGACCTGTGCGGCCTCGACGGAGGCAGCCTCTGGCTGGACCGGAGCCTGCCCACTCGCGAGGCACTGCAGGACCCGAACGCCCTGATCGAGCTGCTCCGATCGGCAGGGCCGGTTGATCTGATTGCCGGCCCTTCCGGATATGGCCTTCCCCTGATTCCCGCCGGTTCCGCCACTCCCGACGACCTTCAGCTGGCCTTCCTCCCCGACCCGAATGGCGGCGGTCTCGGAGGCCTGACCCGGCTGGCCCGCGGCTTCGCCGAAGCCGAGCTGCCGTTGCTCTACACGCCCGGCGTGATCCATCTCCCCACCGTGCCCCGCCACCGCAAGCGGAACCGGATCGACCTCGGCACCGCAGACAAAGTGGCTCTGGCTGCCCTCGCCATCTGGGACCAGATCCACCGCGCCGCGCCGGCGGCGGGTCCCACCCGGGCATCCCTCATCCTGCTGGAGCTGGGCGCCGCGTTCACGGCGGCGCTGGCAATCGACCAGGGCCAGATCGTGGACGGCATCGGAGGGACCGGCGGGCCGCCTGGGTGGATGTCGGGCGGGGCCTGGGACGGGGAGGTGGCCTGGCTGGCCGGGCCCGTCACCAAGGCGATGCTGTTCCGGGGCGGACCCGGGGAGTCCGGCGCGCCCGAGACCGTGGGCCTGGAGGCCTACATAGAGGGGGCGGCCAAGGCGGTGCTCGCGCTGACTGGCTCGGTCCCCAATCCGAGGGAGATCCTTCTATCGGGACGCCACGCGGGTGATGAGGATGTCAGCGCCAGGTTGCGGCCCAGACTGGAGGCGGTCGCGCCGGTCCGGCGGCTGCTTGGGTTCGCCCGCGAGGCCCGGCAGGGCGCCCAGGGAGCAGCCCTGATGGCGGACGGCCTGGCCGGTGGCTCCGCCAGCCGAATGGTCGAACAGCTCCGGATCCGCGAGGCGTCCGGAACCGTGCTGGACTACCTGACGGTGATCACCCCGACGGAGGCTCGGCGGAGACTGGGAATCCAGGGATCGAGGGAATGAGGGATTGGGATTGGGGATTGGGGGCGGTAACGGCGGTAGGGGGGATGGCGCAGGGGCGGAGCATTGCTCCGCCCCTACACCACCCCCCACCGCGACTGCCCTCAATCCCTCATTCCCCTCGATCCAGCAACCACGCCACCGCCACCGCGGGGGCGCACTCGGCGACACCAGGCACCTCGCCCCCGCCCTCCACCAGGGAAGCCCACTCCAGCGCAGGCTGGGAACGATCGGTGAGGTGCGGGGCCAGGAATCGGCCTACCCCGGCGATGACTAGCGGGGCACCGGCTATCCCGGGCCGCGACTCGAGCCGAGCCAGGCTGTTCTCGATCCGGCGCAGCTGCACCCGCCGGAACCACTGGGCGAGGCGGCGCCAGGTCTCCGGTGACCCGGACCCCGAGTCCCGGCCAACCATGCGCGCCAGACGGCGGGCGCTGGCCTCTACGGTCTTCGGGCCAGCGTCCGCCGTGGCCTGGAGATCCGCCCCCTCGGGCAGGTCACCGAGAATGCGGTAGACGTCGGCGGTGGTAGCAAAGTGTTCCGCCATGAGCGGCACCCACGCTCCGTCGCACGGGGCCAGTTCGGCCAGTGACATGAGCGAGGTCCTGACCACCCCGGTATACAGCAACTCTCCCGCGGCGAGCCGGCCCGAATCATCGACTCCGGACGCCTGAAGTTGCCCATGCCGGATGGGCACCAGATCGGTGGTGGTACTCCCGATGTCCAGCAACAGACCATCGCGCCGGGTCCCGGCGACGACTGCCGCGGTCGCCATCCAGTTCGCGGAGGCGATGGCGCCGGCGGCGGCGGCGGCGTCAGCCAACGGGCGAAATCCCGCGCGCCCGGTGTAGATCCGGATGTCCGCGGACCCCAGGCGGCGGGCCAGCAAAGCGCTGATCCCGGTGACTCCCACGTTTCGATCCGGAAAGAGGTCGACCATCTCGCCGGTCATCGTCACCGCGTGCCGGGGGACCGGCCCCAGGGTCCGCACCGCGATGTCTAGCGCGGCCTCGAGATGTTCGAGACCCTGCCACAGGGGACAGGGCACCTGGATCACGGAGCTGACCCGACCCCCGTGATGCACTCGGGCCGCCTTGAGATGGGCCCCTCCGACATCCCAGCCGATGACCGCATCAGCCATCGCGGAGCTCCAGGTCGATCCGGTACGGCTCGCCGGTGAGAAGTCGGCCACGGACCGCCAGCGGCCCGGGCGAGTCCAGGGCCAGGACCAGCGATGCGAGGTTCAGTCCGAGCGCCGGCCGCAACCCGGCGCAGGAGGTCGTGAGCCGCGGGTTGATCTCCAGCACCACCGGACCGGCGCTGGTTTCCAGATAATCCACGCCCACATATCCCCACAGACCCGGGAGAACCCGCGCGATCCCCCGGGCCAGCTCGGCGAGCGATCCGTCCGGATCGCCGAACCGATTGACCTCCAGCGCGGCGAGGGTCGCGACACCGTCATGCCCGATGACGATCTCCTGCCGGTTGCACGCCAACAGCAACGCGTCACCATTTCGGCACAGTAGCGACAGGCTTCGGGACTCGCCCGCCATCCAGGGTTGAGCCACGAGCCGGCCCTCAGCACCCCGAAGCCGGTCCTGGGCGGCGGCCCAGCCGTCGAGCAGTATCAGACCCTCGCACCCGGCGCCGTCATCCGGCTTCACGACCCAGCGACCGGGCACGTGATCAACCTCCTCCGGCGTGGCGGCGGTCGGCACCACGGGAAGGCCCGTGCTCGCGAGCACCTGCGCCGTTCGACGCTTGCTGCTGGCAATTTCGGTCGCGGCGATGTCGCTGCCCAGCAGCCGACGTCCGAGGTCGAGCGTGGACCGCACCAGGCGCAGCAGGGTACCCGCCGACTCGGGGGCCGTCGGCCACACGGCATCGGCCTGACGCGCGGCGCGGAGGAAGTGGCTGAACCCATCCTGATCGCGAAGCGGCTCGATGACCCGGGGGCCCGCGAGCGGAGGCAGGCGCGGATCGCGGGCCACCAGCACCTCGATCCCGGGGAGCTCGCCGAGGTCGTTGACCAGCGCTCGCACGATCAGGTCTGCCTCATGGGCCAGGCGGGGAGGCAGCGGGCTGCCCGCCATGCCACCGCCGGTCACGTATTCGTAGACCAGGATCTTCACGCGAGGGCGCCGAGCTCGACGCCGGTGAGCCGGGAGTCCAGCCGATCACGCCGCCGTTCCACCAGACGCCGCGCAGCTCCGGGGTCGGGGGCCGCGGCGTGCACCGTGCAAATGGGATGGCCGGTCGCCAGCCGGGTCCCGACCATCGGGACGTCGCGGCACCAGGAGGGGAACCGGATGTCGGGGGTGACCACCAGTCCGGCACTCGCGTGAACCACCCCGAGAGCACGCGCCGGCCCGGGGGACGCGGGCGCTTGCGGCAGCGCTCCCTGGACCGCCGCGACATGGTGGCGGAGCAGACCGCCCGGATAATCCTCATCATACAGTTCCAGGGTCGCTGGCGGGCGCGGGTTGAGCTCCAGTACCCGCCACTCACCGTCGCGATAGAGAAAGTCCATCCCGTTGAGGCCCACCAGCCCGAGCTGGTCCACCAATGCGTCGAGACCGGTCCTGATGGTCCGCACCAGCGGCGCAGGAAGCGTCAGCCGGCTGACCGCGCCGCCGAACAGGAATGGCCGCGAGCCGGCACCAGGCGCGACCCATTGCTCGTTGAAGCCGACGACGTGGGCCCTCCGCCCATCCGCCAGGAACAGCACCGAGGCGGGCCGACCGGACTCGAACCGCTGACAGTAGCTGCCGGCCGCAAGGACGCCGGCTGCCGCCGGACGGACGTGGGTCCCGCCGGCTCCACCGGCTCGCTTGGTCAGCCACCCCGGGGCCGGTCGGGGGATCTCGAAGCGGATGTCGGGATGGGGAATGTCGAGCCGGTCGAGCAGCGGGAAGAACTGCCGCGGGTCCCGCACCGCGGCCACCACGGCCGGCGGATTGCCAAGCAGCTCGCGACCGTGCGCCAGACGGGTGAGCAGCTCGATCTGCCCCTCGAAGCCGGAGCCGTAGACCAGGGGGGCGTCAGGGGCGAACGCCCTCGCCGCGGCCAGCAGCCGGCCCTGATGAAAGCGCAGTGCGACCGGGGCGGACACCTCCCGGCATTCCGTCGCGAGTTCCCGGGTGTCGCGGTCCGCGAACAGGTCCAGTACCACGACGGCCCGACCCCATCGGAATGCCGAGGCAGCGAGGGCGCGGCCGGTCACCCCAACGATCAGGAGCCGCGGGGAGGATGCCGCTGCGGTCATGTGCGGGCGACACTCGGGGCGTTGCGATATTCTCTCATTGCCTCATCTTAGCAGGTATTATCTTGGCTCTCCATCTCCCGGACCGCGATGCCCGCCACACCCCAGACCGAAATCACCTGCCCCTTCTGCGGGCTGCTATGCGACGATCTCACGGTCGAGCTCGACGCCACCGCACTCAAGGTCACGGCCAACGGTTGCCCGCTCGCCCGGGCCGGGTTTGAGCTGGCGGACGGGGCCGATCCCGCACCACGCGTCGCGGGCAAGCCGGCGAATCTCGCCGCCGCCGCCGCCGCCGCGGCCCGGCTGCTGGCGGCGTCCCGGCGCCCGCTGCTTGGCGGGCTGGCGACGGACGTCGCCGGCATCCGCGCGGCGACCCGGCTGGCCAGCCGCTGTGGCGGGGTGCTCGACCACATGAACTCCGCGGCGGGCATCCGCAACACGCTGGTGCTGCAGGATGGCGGCTGGATCACCACCACGCTCTCCGAAGTGCGCAATCGGGCCGACCTGCTGATCGTCGCCGGAGGCGACGTGGAGAGCCGCTTCCCCCGGTTGTTCGAGCGGACCATCGCCGCCACCGACACGTTGTTCGATGAGCAGCGCCGGTGCGAGGTCGTCTTTCTGGGCAAAGGTCCGGCGGCGCCGGGCAGCGGGCCGAAGCCCGAAGTCATCGCGGCCGATGTGACCCGACTGGCGGAGGGGTTCGGGTTGCTCCGGATGCTCCTGGCCGGCCGGCCGGTCCGCACCGATGCCGCCGCGGGCATCGCGCTCCCGGTGTGGCAGCAGCTGGCGGACCGGATGAAGGCGGCCCGCTATGGAGTGGTGGTCTGGGCCGCCGCGGATTTCGACTTCCCGCACGCCGAGTTGACCGTGCAGGCCCTGGTGGAGCTGGTGAAGGACCTCAACCAGCACACCCGATTCGCCGGGCTGCCGCTGGGCGGCAGCGACGGCGACCTCACGGCGGACGCCGTGAGCCTGTGGCAGACGGGATTCGGGATGCGCACCGGGTTCGGCCAGGGGATTCCCGAGCACGACTCCTACCACTTCAGTGCCTCCCGCCTGCTGGAGACCGGTGAAACCGACGCGCTGCTGTGGGTATCGAGTTTCCAGGTCGGCCGCACCCCGCCGGCCACGGCGATCCCGACGATCGTGCTGGGGCGCGCCGGCATGCGGTTCGAGCGGGAGCCCGCCGTGTTCATCCCGGTGGGCACGCCGGGTGTCGATCATCCGGGGCACCTGTTCCGGGCCGACCGGGTCGTGGCCCTGCCCCTCAAGCGGGTCCGCCAGAGTTCGCTTCCGAGCGTGGCCGAGGCCCTCGCGGCCATCGAGGCCGCGCTCCCCGCCCCCGCCTGACCCGGGATTCGCATACGATGCTGCTTCGGCTGAAGGGCGGACGCTGCTACGAC
>CALMOP010000322.1 GCA_937871775.1 uncultured Gemmatimonadota bacterium
CAGCCGGCCATCGCGGCCAGCACCCCGCCGGCCGCCATGATCGGGTCGGCGTCCGGCATCACGATGACGTGGTTCTTGGCCCCGCCCAGGCACAGGGCCCGCTTCAGGTTTCCGGTGGCCCGCCGATAGACCTGCTGGGCGACCGTGGTGGACCCGACGAAGGTCACCGCTCGGATGCCGGGATGATCACACAGCGCCTCGGCCACCTCCCGATCGCCATGGACGATGTTGAAGACCCCGTCCGGCAGCCCCGCCTCGTGCAGCAGCTCCGCGATCCGCCCGGCGGAGAGCGGCACCTGCTCCGAGGGCTTCATGATGAAGGCGTTGCCCAGGGCGATCGCGTTGGGGATGGTCCAGTGGGGCACCATCGAGGGGAAGTTGAACGGATTGATGGCCGCCACCACGCCCAGGCTGACCCGTTCCACCCGGCACTCGACGCCGCGGCTGACCTCCAGCACCTCCCCAGCGATCAATTGCGGCAGCGAACAGGCGAACTCGGTCAGCTCGATTGCCTTGAAAATCTCGGCGTCGGCCTCGGACTTGATTTTGCCGTGCTCCTCGGTGATCAGCGCCGACAATTCGGGGAGATGCCGCTCCAGCAACGCCTTGTAGCGGTAGAACACCTGCACCCGCTCCTTGACCGGCACCGCGGCCCAGGCCGGCTGGGCCTTCAGTGCCGCCTCGACCGCCCGGGCCGCCACCGCGGCGTCACCCATCGGGACGTGGGTGATGATGCTGCCGTCGGCGGGATTATGAACGTCGAGGAAGCGCGGGCCACCCGGCACCCACTGCCCGCCGAGGTAGTGTCGTACATCGGGATACTTCATCTGGCACCTGATCGGGGATTGAGACCGTGCGAGGCTGGGGGAGTCTGGCCGTCCTTCATCGGGTTGTCAATTGTGATCGGGGTTGCGCCGCTCCGGCCGGGAGGCGGAACTCGGCCCGGGCCTTGCACGACCGACTCGATTCGAGCGCGACTGGATTCGATTCTGCTTCCTTAAATGACGGAACGGCTTATGGATAGGCGGGCGCACCAGATTCCGGCACCCCCGGCCCTCCGGGGGACTTCCTCGCAAATCACGCTGACTCTGGTGCTGGCCGGATCGCTATTGGCGGCTTGCTCCAAGAGCACCGATCCGAACCTCGGACCACCGGGCGTTGCGGCCGGGTTCCGGGTCGTCATCCAGCCGCCCGCCAGCGTGGTGGCCCGCGCGACAATTCCGACGGTCGTGGTGCAGCTGATCGATGGCCCGGGGGACCCGGTGGCCACCAGCGGGACCCCGGTATCGGTTGCTATCGGCAGTGGCGGCGGCGCCCTGACCGGGACCCCGACCGTCTTCACCGATGTGAACGGGCAGGCGCCCTTCTCCAATCTCGCGATCCAGGGTCTGGTGGGGCCACGCACCCTTCGCTTTACCAGCGGGCAGCTCTCGCCGGTCAGCAGCAGTACCGTGAACCTCACTCCCGGCCCGGCCGCGGCCCTCGCGGCCACCACTCCCAACTCGCAGAGTGGTGTCGTTAGCCAGGCCGTTGGCATCCGGCCGGCGGTCAAGGCCCAGGATCTGGATGGCAACGGCGTGGCCGGCATCGGGGTCAGCTTCCAGGTGACCACCGGCGGCGGGGCCGGGAGCGGGCTGACGCAGCTCACCGCCGCCAATGGCATTGCCACTGTAGGCGGCTGGACGCTGGGCGCAACCCCTGGAACCAACGCCATGGCCGCCACCTCGACGCCGGTGCTGACCGGCAGCGCGGTGACGTTCACGGCCACGGGCAGCGCCTCCGCCAGCGCCTTTACCATCGAGCTGCAGTACCTCACCCCGGTCACGGCCAGTCAGCAGATCGCCTTCGAGGCGGCCAAGGCCCGGTGGCAGCAAGTCATCACGGGGGATGTCGGGGGCGTGACGTTTCAGAGCTTCCCCGCTTCGAACTGCGATCCCAGTGACCCCAGTCTTGCGGGCACCCAGGTCAGCGGGCCGGTCAATGACCTCCGCATCCTCGTCAATCTCCGAGCCTACGATGGCGCCGGCAAAGTGCTGGGCGCTTCCTCGCCCTGCTATCTCCGGCCGTCGGGGTCCCGGCTGCCGTACATCGGGTACATGTTCTTCGACACCGCCGACCTCACCACGCTCGAGAACCTCGGCAAGCTCGATGAAGTCATGCTCCATGAGATGGGCCACATCCTGGGGTTCGGCACCCTGTGGGAACCAGCCCCGCCCCTGTGGTCCATGAACTTCATCGTGCCGGTTGCCAAACCGCCCGCGATATCCTCGCTGGGCTTCAACGGGGCCAACGCCGTGTCGGCCTTCGTGAACAGCAACGGCGGCAGTGGTTCGGTGGTGACCGTGGAGGACACCAGCGTCGCGGGAACCGGTCGGTCCCACTGGAAGGAAGCCAACTTCAAGAATGAGGTGATGACCGGTTACATCAGCGGCACCACCAACCCGCTCAGCGCCAGCACCATCGGGTCGATGCAGGACCTGGGCTACACCGTGAACCTGGCGGCGGCCGACCCCTTCAACCTGGCCACTGCGGGGCTGCGGGCACCGGGACCGCCGGAGCCGGCGCCCCTGGTGCTCCACGGTGACGTGTTCCTCGGACCGCGCTATACCATCGACCCCCGGACCGGGCAAACCATCCGGATACGCTGAGGCCCAGCTCACAGCGTCAGGCGCGGCGGGGTCAACCACCCCGCCGTGTTTCGTGACCCTCCTCACCATCCCGGGCCGGCCCGGGCCCCTTGTGCCCTGGGTCACGGCCCGGCGCTACCGGGGCATGCCACCTTGGGATTGGTTGGAAATCCCTCAGATCTCGGACCGTCGGGAGTCCTCCATGGGGTGGTCTCGTCGCGCGGCGCTCGCCGCGTGTCTCCTGGTGTCGGTGCCGGCGGTGCTCGCCGCCCAGGCCAGGGCCCGTCACGGCTCCTGGTTCGGCATCGGACTGGGCCGCGGCTCGGTCCGGCTGTCCTGCACCGTCTGCCGCGACGGACGGGACGGCGGAACCTTGGGCTACCTCCGGGTCGGCGCTACCGCATCACGCCAGGTGCTGGTCGGGGGGGAAGTCACCGTCTGGGCTCACTCCGAGAATCAGCTCGACTTCCTGTTCGGCTCGGTGATGGCCGTCGTGATCGTCTATCCCAGACCGGCCAAGGGCTTCTTCCTCAAAACCGGCCTCGGGCTGTCGCGCTACACCGCCGAGGACCCCAACATCAAGGTGTCGAGTCAGGCGATCGCGGCCGCCATCGGGCTGGGGTACGACATCCCGGTCACCGGCGGCGTGCTGATCGTACCCTTCGCCAGCTTCCTGGGCACCACGGGCGGCGAGGTCCGGGTGGATCAGACCATGTCGGGCCTGTCGGCCCGTACCAGCCTGCTGCAGCTCGGTGTCGGCGTCACCCTGCCGTAACTCCCCGACGATCACGTATCACTGGAGTCTTTCATGGGTTCTGTTCATCGCGCCGTGAGTGCGCTGCTGATTCCACCGACCGCGCTGCTGGCCGCCTGCGGCGACGCCGGGTACACCGGGACCGGTCCGGTGCAGGAAACCGGGGCGGCGGTGCAGTACGGCATCTGGACCCCGGGGGCCACCGACACCTGCACCCAGGCGGTTCACGACCGCTACTCGGTGGTGGGACCCGATGGCAAGCGCTACAACACCTGGCACCCGCCGGTAGACCCGACCACCGGTTGCAGCTTCGGGCACGAGCACGGCCGCGATCCCCGCGGCTCCCGGATGTACCCCAAGGTGGGCCCCATCCCGTTCGGCCTCGCCAACGAGGCGCTGGAAACATGGGATCCCCAGAATCCCCGGCGGGAAGATCACTTCGGCCACAAGATCGACTGGGAGAACAACGTCGAGTTCGTGCGGCAGGACGGCATCACCGGCGCCCTGTTCAGCGTCAAGTGCGATGTGCTCGCCAAGCTGCACCAGGGCACCCATTCCAAGGACGCTTTCACCAACAACCTGCACGAGATTGCCTATCACGTGCAGTGCACCGATGGCACCGAGATGCACCTGACCCTGATGTCGGCCATCGGGACCCCGGGTGGGTTCACCCGGACCTGTGACGGCACCCGGGTGGAGGTCGGAGCCCCGGTCCCCGCCAACTCGCCCGATGGCGGCGGCCAGCGGGTGATCCCGGACCGCACCTGCGTCGA